>NZ_PNCO02000002.1:600000-900000 GCF_005886105.2 Pseudoalteromonas galatheae | reverse complement strand
ACAAGCTCACTCGTTTGGCTTTACGTACTCTAAGCATTGATGATAAAAATACCCTAAAACGCTTTAGTAACGTGCAAAGTTTATCTTTGACATATATAAACGATCTCGACTCACTGTCATTTTTAAGCTCTATACCTAACCTCACAGCATTAACACTTGACAATATCGAAGCCGCTGACTCAACAGCAATAGAAGCCAAAACAAATCTGACAACACTCGTACTCAACAGAACGCAGATTGAAGATTTCTCATTCTTAGAAAAGTTTAGTGAGTTGGAAAAACTAGGTCTTGGTAGTTATTATAATAATGCTGAGTTTGATATCGCGGACATCAGTGGTAATACGAAGCTGACATCCCTGTCATTAAACAATTTAAACGTTGATAATGTCAATGAGCTATCAACTTTTACGGAACTGCAATCCTTGTCTTTGGAGAGGTTAAACCTTTCTTCTCTTAGCTTTTTACAAGCGATGCAGAAGTTAACATCATTGAAGCTCGATCAGTTACGTAACGTTAATGATCTAGGCTGGCTAAGTTTCACACCAAACCTAACCGAATTGTATATTCATGAATTGGATAGTACCGCGGATTTTAGCGCATTGTCTGAGCTTGAAAATATGCGCAACCTCACCGTCGACAGCGATTACTCAAACTTTGCACTAGATACGTTAAGTAAAATGCAAGCATTAGAAACACTTAATCTAGAAGTTAATTTATTTGAGGCTTCAAATGAAGCAACATTACCAAGCTTAAAAACACTAAACGTGAAGAGCAGCAGCTATTCAAACATGGTGAACTTGACTAACTTGCCCGCGCTCGAATCAGTTGAATTATCAAAAGGCCACTATTATGGTAATGAAGAGAAAATCACAACTCTCGATTCTCTAGGTTCAAACTCGAGCTTGAAATCGTTCAAGATCAGCGGCTTTAAAGAGCTAGAAGATATCACTCAGATATCTCAATTTGAAAATTTAGAAACCCTGTGGATTTACTATTCTAAAGCGACTGATATCTCTGAGATAGCATCGTTAACTAAACTTAAATCATTAACATTAAAAAACTTTTCCGAGTTTTTTAGAGCTGACATGCTTGCCAGTTTAAACAATCTGGAAAGACTTGAAATACAAAGTAGTGCCATTTACTGTGATGATCAGGAGCTATTAACATCTCTCGATGGTGTGACAACAAACCTTTCTAACTATAACTGTATTATGAAGCCGGTCGATTTGAGCTTAATTACAGATGCGGCATTTAAACAGTGTATTGTAGATCAAAGGTATCAAGATGCAGTACGTAATACCTCACTCTATTGTAATGGCTCAGCAATTGAATCATTAAATGGAATTACACAGTTTGAAGCAATTAAGACTTTAAGACTGGATGGCTCGGTTAATAGTTCGTTGTTACGAGACCCTAGCTTAGCTCAGCTCCACACCTTACAGAGTCTAGATATCTATAGACTCACAGGTGAACTAACGGCTAAAGCTACACTTCCTCAATCATTGACCTCATTTGAGTTAAATACAAATAGCCAAACCGTATATGACTTCACGCTTTTTGGCTTGCCTACTACTTTAACTTATTTGGACTTGAATGGTACCAAGCTGACAAACTATGGTTCAATTAAAAATTACGCCGAACTTACTCGTTTAGAGTTGGACAATACCAACATTTCGGATCTGTCACCGCTATTCGATTTGACCAATCTAGAATATCTAAGTTTATATAGAAATCCAAATGTCGACTGTGCTCAAGTAAGCAAACTAAAAGAGTCTTTGCCCAATATTTGGCATATCTCGACTAGCTGTAATTAATATTAACGCTAAGCATTAAGCTTCTCAAATAAACACAGCCTCATTGCGAGGCTGTGTTTCATTTCCACAATCACATTCTGTAAATTGTTATCTCGACCCGCTATACTAGCGCAAAAATTTTTTAAGCAAATTTATGGCGCTCAAATCCACCATCATTAAAGCCCAACTATCACTCAGTGATATGGACAGACATGTTTACCAAGACTTTAATTTAACACTAGCTCAACACCCTTCTGAAAACGAACAACGGTTAATGATCCGTTTACTTGCCTATGCACTAAATGCGTGTGAGGGACTTGAGTTTACTAAAGGCTTATGCGCTGACGATGAACCTGAACTATGGGTTAAGAATTACAGCGAAGAGATTGAGCTTTGGATTGAACTAGGACTGCCCGATGAGAAGCGCCTTAAAAAAGCGTGTAATAAATCAAAGCAAGTGGTCCTCTATACTTATGGCGAAAATAATCAGGCGATTTGGTGGCAAAAACATCAGCCTAAATTATACGACTTTAAAAATCTAAGTATTTTCAGTTTGGATTATAGCGCGACTCAGGCTTTAGCCCGGTTAGCAGATCGCAGTATTAAGCTTACCATTACTATTCAAGATGGCGAAGTATGGGTAAGCTCTGATAGCACTAATATTGAAATCAAACCGCAGCAGCTGATGTAACATTCTGCTCTGTGTTAGATGATGTAAATCATTGAAAATTTTATCTCACTGGCAGCAATATCTGCCAGTGATTTGTTAGAGGGACTTTACATTAAAGCTTACGCCATACGGAAGTAGTGTCTGGTTGCTCACCACGGGTCCACCAGCGCGCTTGATATTCAACACCTTGATAACTTACTCTGTCGCCGCCGGTATATGCCTTATTGGCATTCCATGTGTTACTAGCATCGGACTTGTCTACCAGCTCCCACGCATCACTTTGATCGGGCTTTTGACCTTTTACCCACCATTTAGCGCGATAGCTTTTGCCCTGATACACTGCGATATCGCCAGCGGTATATACTTGATCGGCACGCCACGTGTCATCATTTGGCGGTGTACTTTGGTTAGTCACTGTGATAGTAAAGCTAACAGTTTTCTCAAATGTGCCATCAGAGACGGTTACTTGCCCTTGATAGTCGGTATTTTGCTGAACCTCAGGCGCAGTCAACGTGATAGTTGCACCGCTACCGCTGTAGTTCAGTGGCGATGGTATCTGCCATGCAAAGGTAAGCGGATCTTTGTCATCATCAAACGCATGAACATGAAGTGATGTACTTGAGCTCTCTTTTAGCGTGATAGCGGCGGGGGTATGAACCACAGGAGCACGGTTTTGTGGCTTAGCTAAAATTGAAAGGTTAAAAGTGTACTGGGGATCACTGACAAATAGCTGATTAGCAGCGAGTTGCGCAGCATCAAATACAATATTTCCGTCACTTTGTTGTACGCCAATTTGTAACGTATTCGCATGATTATTATTAAGTGTACTGGAAAATTGCGCAGCCCAATGATTGATATTGCTTTGTGTTATGAGCAGCTTTTCTTGTACCAATTCTTGGCCATTACCATCAAAAACCCGTAGCCATACCGTATCGCCTACATTGGCTAGTTGACCCTGTTTGATAAAGAATCCAGCAGACGTCCAACTTACCGGCTCAGTCGGTGTAGTATCTCGTACTATGGTGACGTCGCTACAATTGTAAAAGCCTTCACCTACAACATCATCACGCTGCCAACGCGTATATAAGATAGCATCTCCTCTAAATTTACTCGGCACCGCGATCTGCATTTCATAATAGCGTTTACCATCTGGCGCAACGAAAAAATCAACATTGCCATACTCTTGCACCAGCTCTAAATCTTGCCACCCTAGGGGCTTTGAGCGAATATCCGCTTCCGGTTTGGTAAGATAAAATTGCCAAAAGCTGGGATTATGAGGCGTTGTTGCGCGAAATCTAACTTTGATTTGGTTTTGAGCATCTGGCGTTATCACGGTCCTTTGCCACTCACTCGACGCGATATTCATGCCCGCTTTATTTCTATCGCCACCAGCACAAAGTTGTCCGTCAGGAACAGCAGCCTGTACAGCTTGCAGATTAAAGTAATCGGTAACATTCGCTGCAAACTCATGCTTTTGAACAAACTGCACATGCTCAGATGCTAGGTAAGCTGCTCGACATGCCGCGTTTGGGATATTACTTCCATCTTTTGGCCACCAAAATCCGCCCTGCTCCTCACAAATAGCCTGCCTTGCCTTTGGGCTATCCATATAACCATGTGCAAATGCGTTCGATGCTGCCATGCCAAGTGCCATGGCAATACTGACTGTTAACATAGAGTTTTTCATTTTCTTCTACTCGTATTAGAGAAGTAACTACCGCCACTTCGATTAAGATTAGAATGAGCGAGAATCTGTAGTTGCTTGTCACACGAAATTCAATCTTACTCTGCGCACTAAGATTTTACTCGTTGATAAACACAACTTACCTTGGTCACGCCACTGTCCTTCGGCAGTAAAAAACAACGCTGTCATTTTTTAACAACTGATAAGCTATTGCACGTCCATGGCATGCTCGCCTTAATTTTTTTGTAATAAAAAAGTATCCAAGTTAATTTTATTATGAGCATCAACTCGAATTCGAGGCATTTTACCTAAGTAAAAATCAATAACAATAGGTGAGATTATTAATTACATTCAATACTTTATAGCTAGATCAAAAACACCTTCACGCCATAACTCTGACCTAAACACCTGTTTACTTTGACTATTACAATAATCAAAACAATTGAAATACTTTATTCCCTAATATTTAACAATCAGAAGATGCTACTCAGTGTAAAGTTTTATCTACACCGGGTCCTAAATTACATTTAATAAAAACACTTTGTTCCTATCAAAAATATTAAAAACAATCCTTTTTACGCACTCACTTTTTGTACTAGAGTCTTATAATTTGGCTATACTTTGATTTTACTGCTTACTTGGAAATGATTTTGCGAACGCTATTTACGTTACTTTTGCTCATTGTGGTGTTTATCACAGGGTTTATTATGGGTGTGTACACTTTACCGATAATGACACAACCTCCGGCGGCTAAGCACACGGAAATACTTGAGATAAGTAAAGCCGCAACATACAAAGGCCAATTCAAGAAGGAGCTTAAAGATTCAGACGCATTACACTACGCCACTGGTGAGATCTATTTTACTAATAACCACATTGCATTCGTGGGTGAGATAGCTCCAGGACCTGATTATCGCCTTTATCTCGCCAAGACATTTATTGAGACGGAAGCCGACTTTAAAGCGCAAAAACATACCATGATAGAAATAGCTAACATTAATCAATTTTCACAGTTTGTATTGCCTAAGTATCGCAAAGTTGATCTGACTCAGTTTCAGAGTGCTATTATTTGGTGTGAACATTTTGAGCAGTTTATCTCCGCAGCACCATTACAACCCACAGGTAGTAAATAAACTTGAATTGATGGTGTGACAGGCAAAAAAACGAGTCAACGCCAGCTCAGTTATTCTGTCTCTCGCTCCAAAATAACAACCATGGAATCAGATTCACCAAAGCCTGAAGCAGGAATAACAACCTGTTTTAATTGCCAGCCATTTTGCCCTTCAGCATTTAATAGCGACTGCACGTCTGGTGTCCCAGATTTAAAAAAGCGCAATTTAAATGGTAATTCAACTGTTTTATATTCATATTTTTTCATCACTCTAGCCTCCTTAAGAGTAAGACTTGCGTAATCTAAATTAAACGTGGCAGCTAGTGCCTTCTGAGTTTCCATGGAAGCACTCGCCTCTCTTTCGACCCTCTGAATGGTTCTTTTGCTTAAACCTGAAGCACCAGCCAATTGCTCTTGTGTCCACCCCTTGAGTATTCGGTGCCTGATTATCAAAGCTGCATCAATTTTCATTTTTTACACTCACATCGATCCCTTTACGTTATTAATTAATACCCTAAAAATGCAGAGCTTAAAACGCCAAATAAGCGAAAGTGTGGCGACAAAAAGGCGGCAGCACGGCCAATTAAAGGTTTTTATATTGTTTTGACGGCTCACTACACCTTGATCTCGCCGGATAAATCGCGCCCCATACAGCCCATTGCACTTTGAGGTGGGAGCTGCTTTACGCAGCGATCTTGTATTCCTTAACTAACCGACCATCCACTCTGCTAAGCAAGTAACTTCTCGCCGGATAAACCACCTCCCAAACAGTCCATTGCACTTTGAGGTAGGAGCTGCTTTACGCAGCGATCTTGTATTCCTAAACCAACCGGCCATCTACTCTGCTAAGCGAGTAACTTCTCGCCGGATAAACCACCTCCCACAAAGCCCACTACACATAGGGTAGGAGCTGCTTTACGCAGCGATCTTGTATTCCTAAACCAACCGACCATCGACTCTGCTAAGCGAGTAACTTCTCGCCGGATAAACCACCTCCCACACGGCAAATTGCACTTTGAGGTAGGAGCTGCTTTACGCAGCGCTCTTATGTTTTTTGTCGCTCGTAAGCTCCGTTTATTTAACGGCCAACGGAAGAAAATATTACCAGCCTAATCAACAGGGTAAGTTTATCTAAAAACCACTATCGTAAAGACTAAAATAGAATACAAAGTAGCATCGAGACTTCGAATTCTAAGCCAAAAAAAAGCCACACTGCTAGAGTGTGGCTTGGGAGCATTGCATGGGTGTATAGTTGCAATGATTCTTTCCAGTAATGCGAATAATTAAGCTGCTTGCTCGTCGTCTTGCCCTAATCGAATTAGATAATCAAAAGCGCCTAAGCTTGCCGTTGCTCCCCCACCCATCGCAATAATAATTTGCTTAAACGGCGTGGTGGTTGCGTCGCCTGCGGCGTAAACGCCAGCTAAACTCGTCGCCCCTTTGCTGTCAATTTCGATTTCACCAAAGCGGCTAAGTGCAACTTCACTCGACTTTAACCATTCAGTATTTGGTACCAGCCCAATTTGGACAAAAATGCCAGCCAATGCTAACGAATGAGTGTCACCGCTTACCCTGTCTATATAGTTAAGACCGGTTACTTTATTACCATCTCCAACGACTTCAGTGGTTTGTGCGTTTTTTATAATGGTAACGTTAGTAAGGCTTTTTGCCTTTTTAATCAACACTTCATCAGCTCTAAGTGTATCGGCAAACTCTAATACCGTGACATGCTCAACAATATTTGCCAAGTCGATGGCAGCTTCTATACCCGAGTTACCACCACCAATAACAGCAACAGGTTTCCCCTTAAATAACGGACCATCACAATGTGGGCAATATGCTACACCTCGACCCTTGTACTCGGTTTCGCCTGGTACATTCATGCTTCTCCATCGCGCACCGGTTGCCAATACTAGAGATTTGGCCCTTAATACCGCACCGCTTTCAAGCGTGATATCAATGGTTTCACCTTTGTTAATTGCCGCTGCACGCTGATTCTTCATCACATCAACGCCATACTGGTTAACATGCTCTTCTAACTGTGCAACCAGCTTAGGACCTTCCGTTTTTTGCACTGAAATAAAGTTCTCAATACCCAGAGTATCGGCAACTTGACCGCCAAAGCGCTCCGCAACTACTCCTGTGTTTAGCCCTTTACGAGCGGCATAAATAGCAGCTGATGCACCAGCCGGACCGCCACCTACAACCAGCACATCAAACACGTCTTTGCTGTTAAGTACAGCTGCTTGTTTTTCGCCAGCTTTAGTATCAAGTTTAAGTAAAATATCGCTTAGGCTCACCGCGCCTTGACTAAATTGTTTACCGTTTAAGTACACTGTTGGCACAGCCATGATGTTGCGCGATTCCACTTCTTCTTGGAACAAAGCGCCATCAATCATGGTAGTGGTAATATTTGGATTAACAGCCGCCATGAGATTCAGTGCCTGCACGACTTGTGGACAGGTTTGGCAGCTCAGTGAAATGTACACTTCAAAGTTCAATGGGTTATCAATACCCTTGATCAGTTCGAGATCGTCTGCCGATGCTTTAGTGGCATGCCCGCCTGAATGCAATAATGCAAGAACCAAGCTAGTAAATTCATGCCCCATAGGTACGCCTGCAAACGTAATTTCACTCTTTGTGTCTACGCCGCGAACTGACATTTGTGGTAAGCGCTCGCCTTCACTAGATTCAGATAGTGAAATTTTATCGCTCAGAGACGCTAAATCTTGCGCCAACTCTTTTAGCTCTTGCGATTTTTTACTGTCATCAACGGTAATGACGAGTTCAATCGGACGTTGTAGAGAGCTAAAGTGGCTTTGTAGTTGAGTTTTAATTTGGTTGTCTAACATATAAGGTAACCCTCTGCAGAAACTACAGTAAAAATTCGCAAAAACGATGAATTTAGTTCATCTGGATGGTTTATTTGGGAGTGCACACCGCACTCCCTATGACAATTTAGATTTTGCCAACTAGATCTAATGAAGGTGCTAATGTTTCTTCACCTGGCTGCCAAGATGCTGGGCATACTTCACCATCGTGAGATGCGATGTATTGAGCAGCTTGTACTTTACGTACTAGCTCTTTAGCGCTGCGACCAATACCTAAGTCATGCGTTTCAATAACTTTGATTTCACCCTCAGGGTTGATTACAAAAGTACCGCGAAGTGCTAAACCTTCTTCTTCGATCATTACACCGAAGTTGCGAGTAATACGGCCTGTTGGGTCACCAATCATTGGGAATTGAATTTTCTTAATCGTTTCTGACGCGTCATGCCACGCTTTGTGTGTGAAGTGTGTGTCTGTTGATACAGAGTAAACTTCTACACCCATTTCTTGCAGCTGTGCGTAATAATCAGCTAAATCACCAAGCTCTGTTGGACATACAAAAGTGAAATCAGCAGGGTAGAAGAATACGATTGACCATTTACCTAAAAGGTCCTGCTCAGAAACTTCTACGAAGTCGCCACCATGGTATGCTGTTGCGTTGAATGGTTGAATTTTTGTGTTGATTAATGAAGTGCTCATCGCTTTCCTCACTGTTGTTTAGTTTGAATTAATATTGGCGATTGTTATTCGCCTTGGCTTGAGTACAAAGATAAGGGGAAGTGATATTTAAATAAAATGGATTGTTTGAATCACTGTAATCGAAAAAACTGATAGTAGTTTTTTGAGTGATCAACTAATTCAGTATAAGAGTATAAAAATACGTTAATTACGGTATGATCCCAGCAATTAAAAACAGTAGAGCGTGACTATGCACCCGTACTTCAATCATATTCAACTTGGTTACTTTGGCTTTCTTCCTTTTTTGGCTTGTATCGCGTGGACGTTAATGACGGGCGTATCAAGCGATGTGCTTCATGCTTTTCAATTTTATAGCCTAGGGATTCTTGCTTTTATGGCGGGAAACTTATGGCGTGCGGGGGAGCAAACCTATAAACAAGCGATACTTGCCGTGATCGTCGTGATCCCTTACCCACTACTTAGTGTCGTATCACCACAGTGGCTGCTACTATATCTCGCTATCGCATATTGGCTTGTATATTTTATAGAGCGCAGTTCACCGCGCTGGGGAGACTACCATAAAGACTATCAAAAAATGCGAACGGTATTGACTTCTCTCGTCTTTGTTAGCCATCTATTTATGATTGCTCAAGCACTTGAGTTAAACACATAAGTAACTTGCTTCTGAAGCTCAATTAACTATAACTAAAGATATATATCACCAAGGGTCACAGCGCTTTGATAAGAACGACTTTGCTGCCGCTGGTAATATGGGTGGCCATCATCGTTTTTGGTGGCTACATGTACTATATCGGTCATTACGAATACGAGAGCTACGAAGAGCTATTTTGGTTTGGTATCTCCTTCACTTTATTCAACTTGATCACCAAAGAAATTGCGAGCCAATTCTTGCGCCTCGCACTACTTGTGTATTGTGCGGGCCTACTCCTTGATATTATTGATAATTTTACCGACGGTTTTTCCATCCCCTTACTTAGCTTTGACACATCTTTGAAAAATATCGGCTTTTTACTCATCAGCTTTGGCTTTTATTGTATGATCACTAATAAAAGAGCCAGCATTACAGAGCTAAAAAAAGAAGTAGAGAGAAGAAGGTTGTTAGAGGAGCGGATGCGGTATGAAGCTAACCATGATGCAATGACGGGTGTGGGCAGTCGTCGCGCATGTTTTGAAGGCTTGCAAACACATCGCTTTGATAATCAATGGCTACTCTATCTCGACTTAGATAATTTTAAGCAAGTCAACGATAACTACGGTCATCACATTGGTGATGAAGTTTTAATTAAATTTACTCAAAATATGAAAGAGTACTTTGGCTTAGATTACAGCTTTCGTATCGGTGGTGACGAATTTATTGCCTATATCAATGCGGTGCTTCCAGATACAGACGAAGTGAGAACGGCATTATTAAAGGGACTACAGGAATACAAAATTAACGTCAGTATTGGAATGGTCAAAGTAGATCCGACTAAACAGGCAGATCTCATCATCCACGATGCCGATGAAAACATGTATGGCGATAAACGCGGTAAATCACTCAGATCTAGTGCTAGAGGGTAACGCTATAACGCTGCTTTATCGGTTAAACTTCAATGTCGCTCAGCGCACCAAAATCCAATCAAAATTCTGCGCTAACTTATCTAAATTTATAGTTTTTTGAAACCTAAAGAGGTAGCACTATTTTCCAATGATTGCTAAGCTTGCGTTAATATTAAGTTACAAGGGAAAATAACGTGTTTGCAAAACTATTTACAAACAATGAAACCCAACAAGCCCTATTAGCCGCGCAACAAGAGGTTGCCAGTTTAAAACAGGCTAATGCGCAGTTAACCTCTGAAAATGAGGCATTAAAGCAGGAAATCGTAGGTACACAAGCTGCGCTCAATGATAATACTGACAATCAGCTACTGCAGTGTGCGTTGAATGGATTAAGCCAAGTGCAGGGAATACGAGAAACTGTTCTTGCAAGCTTTATGAGTATTGAAGAAGAAAGCCATTCAATTGAGCAAGTAAACTCCGCCTTTTCTAAATCTGAAACCGCATTGCGTAAAATACTGGCTGGAATGGAGCAGCTCGGCAGCAATATGGACAAAATGACTAGCAATATTTCTGGCTTATCACAGATGGCTGATAGCATTAATACCTTTGTTACGACGATTTCAAAAATTTCAGATCAAACGAATCTGCTAGCGCTCAATGCTGCTATTGAAGCCGCCCGAGCAGGTGAAGCAGGCCGTGGCTTTTCGGTTGTCGCCGATGAGGTGCGCGCACTGGCAACCAATACCAATGAATCCGCTAACGAAGTCTCCGATTTAGTCAAAAAAATCATCGATACAACTCACACAACAGTGAGTGCTGTAGAAGAAATTCAAGCGTCTAATATCACGCTATCTGACAGTATTGGACACCTAAACGATGAATACGAAGGGATTGTAAGTTGTTGTGATTCAATGAAAGACACCATTTTGGTCTCTACTACTCAAACCTTTATCCAGACCGTAAAGCTTGATCATGTCGTTTGGAAAGGAGACGTATACAACGTGATTATTGGTAATAGCCATAAAAATATCAGCGACTTTGCCGATCATACGATGTGCCGCTTAGGTAAGTGGTTTGGTGGCGATGGCGCCCAAAAGTTTGGCGGTCACAACGCGTTTAAACGTCTAGAAGCTCCGCATAAAGAAGTCCATAGAGCTGGCGTAGAAGCAATGAAAAAGTTTAAAGCAGGCGATTCTCAAGGCGCAGTTAAACAGCTTAACCAAATGGAACATGCCAGCGTTGAAGTAATGGACTTACTCGATCAACTAGGGCATTGATAAGTAGCACTACAAAGCTTTTCAATTTACCCGCTTAACACGTAGAGTGGCAGTCACCGATTGAAGCGGGTAACTTTTTATGTAATCCTGAGCTGGTACGTATGAATTTCCTTTATGTTCATTTCTATTTCGACTCAGCAACCCTAAAGTACTTGCATTATTCTTGTGCACGTAACACTACCTCTCATTGTTGTACACAAGATCTTTAGGATAATAAGGATGGTTAATAAAAGCACGGTCATCGATATTGAACAACTTAACGACAAGCGCAATTTCCCAGCACCAATAGCCATCGTAAGCATCACTATTCATTAAATGATAATCCGGGTTACCAATTAGGCTATACCAAGATTCAATGTAGTCATTCGCAAGAGAAGGTCGTTGTTCTGGGCTACTTTCTATTACCTTATAAAGTTTGCCAAAGCGCTTTTAGGTAGTACTCCTCCCCCATATCTAAGCAATAAGCAAAACTAAGCCATTTTAAGTGCCGTTCTAGATAGTCTTCCCTCATCTCCTCCCAGCTGATCCGTTCGGTTTGCTCTTGTTCAGGTAAAGCATTTGCATAGTCATTTTGCCACTTGCGGAAAGTTAAAACATCGTGTAGCAATGGTTTAATGTCATCCAGTTTATCGCCTCTTGAATATGTGTTGTTTAGCAGGTTCATGCAATGCACGACTAAACCAAAACAATATCTCATTTTTACAACTTTTGTGAGTTCCCCTGATTTAAGCTCTTCAACATCCTTGGCAATGGACTCTTTATAGAACCCCACTGCTTCATCAAAATACGATTTGTCTTGTAATTTATCTCTTACCATATTATTTCCTTATACCAATTTAGCTTAATTAAGTGATCTATTTTTAGGCAAGAAGATCTTGTCGATAACACCGCTACCGCACCCTGCTATCGTCAATGTACCTACATCCATATAGGCAAGGCGAAAATTTTGCTATTTACTTGTTCTAAGTGAGAAATTTTTAACGCAGTTAGCGTCAGATTTGCTCCTGCAAAATGAGCAAGTATTAAAGCTGAAAGTCCTCACCTTCTAAAAGGTCACTACCTTACTCGCAACACTCATCTATTTGGCCATGTATACTCATCGGTTATATTCATTGAAAAAGATTTTGTATTTCTTAGGTCTCTCTACAAAGCATCTCCCTCGTGAGATGGAGTTCGCTTTGGCAAACCAATCATATGCTTGTTCAAAGTTTCTCATTTCAAATAAGATCATACCTTTGACGAAGCTTGGGCTATCATCATATGAAATGCAAAAGCCTGAATTTAAGTACTCATCAATGAGTGCCTCTGCCTCGGTAAGTCTATCTATCGCAATAAAGTGTTCACAAGCAGAAGTGATGATAATTAATGATTCAGACCATTGACTCTTTGGTGAGGGCATTAATTCAACAGCTTCTTGCATTGCAATAAATGACTCTTCTAATTCTCCTTTGTCTTTAAACTCAAACGATCGTTCAAATTTATCGTTAATGTCATTACTTAACCTTTCATCTAGTTCTTTCATTGTATTAACTCAATCGGTACATAAACGCTATCTTCCAAGAATTTTCTTGGTATTTCTAGAACATTGGCGACTAAAGCTAATTCAAAGCACCAATAACCAATATAATAATCCGTGTACTCGAATTCGCATTCACAATTGTGATTATCATGCCAGTCCGCCAAGCCCTCTAACTTACTGTACCAATTTTGTGCAAATTGGTTGAGTAAATCAGGCTGTTGTTCACTGGGTACTGTCAAAGCGAGTGAAAGGTTTTGATAAATTTCAGGGTAGTAGAGTGTGGGCGAAATAGGTCTATCGTTATCACCAAGTGCAATGGCTATATTATCAAGTAAGGTGTCTTTGCCGCGTTCGCCAATAACGTCTAGCACTTCTTGAATATGAGCTTGAGCGACATCACAGGCTTGTAAGAGTGCCAGCCACCACAAAGTGTAGATATAACGATTGATATTAGGGGAGCCGACAGCATCAATTTGCCCGCCTAGCTTTTCAAAAGCATAGCGATATATTTGATGATTTGCAGGTAACTTATCACAGTAGTGTGTCAGTTGTTTGCGATACGGCAAAATCGCTTCGGTATAGCGCTTAACATCCCCAAGGTGAGCACCGTATGAGTAGTGCGCTACCGCTCGCATAATCGCGAGCTGATATATACGCTGGGCAACATTAACTCGCTCGCTAGGTGTGGTAAAGTTACCTGCATCGAGGGCTTCTTGTGTTTCTTTGATGCCAACTTCAATGTCGACTAAGAATGCTTCGAAATAATCGTTACTTCTCCGTGTATCGCGCACCTTTATCTCCTACTGATTATCTTGCCAATGTACGAGGTCTTTGGGGTAGTATGGGTGGTCAATGAAGCTGCTATCATCAATATTGAATAATTTAACAACAAGCGCAATTTCCCAGCACCAATAGCCATCGTAAGCATCATTGTCCAGTAAATGTATATCAGGGCTTTCCTCCAAAACGTACCAAGCCTCCATATAAGATTTCGCAAGTGCTGGACGTTGCTCTGGATTTCCTTCAACTACTTTGTACAGCTTACCGAAACGTTTTTTGAACAGAGTATCCGCTGCTATTTCACGATCAGTGTCACCTAGCGCAATCGCAATTTTATCAAATAGTGCATCTTGTCCTTGATTTCCAATAAGCTCTAATAATTGTAAGTAGTAATCTTTTCCCATGTTTAAGCAATAGGCGAAGCAAAATAACTTTAAATAGTTCCGTAAATCGCTTTGGTGCAACTCTTCTAAATCAATGCGCTCAGCTTGTGCTTCTAGAGGTAGTTCATCGGCAAACTTCTTTTGAGCTCGGCGATAAGTTATCGCATCGTTCAAAAGGGGGGTTGAACTCTATTATGCTGTCACCACGAGAGTATTTTACATGCATCAAACTGATTATATTATTTATCAGGTCAAAGCATGTTCTCATCTTGATTTCTATCGTGAGATCACTAGAGTCGAGTTCGGCGACATCCTCTAATATAGTTTCTTCATAGAACTCTACAGCTTCGTCAAAATAGGATTTATCCCGAAAGGTATCTCGGATCATAACAACTCCTTTAAAGTCTTCCTCTAGAACATAGATGATGTGAGTTTCTTGACGTCCATGTCTAGTGATGACTTGTCTATTTTTAGATGACTAATTATAAAAAAACTTATTCATTATTTACACCTATGTAGATTCATATATAAGTGCTACCGTGACCAAAGCTCTTAGTACTTTCTCGGCTTCCTTACCTCTGTGTCAATACGGCTTCATGTTTTATTTTTATCCAGATCACAATCCAGTGCACATCTGTATACCTGCAAATACGAGCCTCGCCTTGCGCTTTCAGCTATTAAATTCGTTGCTATATCAACGATTGCCGATGTTTCTATTAAGTCTAAAGCGCTAGGAAACGCTAAAACCTGCTAAAAAGTCAGTAAATGATGACGCAATTAAGTCGACATTTTGATAATCTGGATTGGCACCTTCATCAACTTGTTTATCTTTCCACCATATAAATACGCCTCCTTTTTGTGCACCATCTACACCAATGCAAATAACATTACCTATGCCATCACCACCAATCGGCAGAAGCTCTTCAGGAATGCTATCGCAATAAATAGAGAACATAGTTAATAAATCAAAGCGAGTATCATTTCTGCCAATTCCAAATAAGACATTAATGTCAAAGTCAAAAAGCAATTCACCGTCAGAATTTTGTTTAGTAAACTGATTTTTAGTAGGCTGGCCACCATTAAACTTTAGAAGAAAATCTATATATTCTTTGGGGAGTTGAAGTTCAAGTTCATTACTGAGCGCTTGGATCTCAAGTAAGCTTGTTTTTGGATAACTGTTTTCAAAGTCCATTCTAATTTCCTAAAATATTGCAAATCTGTGCTGCTCAATTAAACCTGTACATTTTCCCAGTTGAAAGATTCTGGCATTTGGCTGTTGTATTTTGTCTAGTTGGCTTTAAGCTAATAAATCCATCAGAAAAGAGCCAATTGCTACAAGATAACTGCCTAGTTTGATAAACTCCTCCTTTTACTGACTTAGACAGCTCCATGATACTCGATAAAAACTGGCGTATTCTTACCGTTGGCGATGGCGATTTAAGCTTTTCATATTCATTAGCAAAACATTTTGCTCCAGCCCACCTTACTGCCAGTGTGTACGATAGTGAAAATGAACTTAAGCATAAATATCAAGATAATGCATTTGATAAGCTGCATGATTTAGGGGTTAGTGTTGTGACTCAATTTGATGTCACTGAGGCACATTGTTGGCAAAAAGTGCCGCCGCATGCCTTTGATGCAGTTATTTTTCAATTTCCTCTCATTCCTGCATTTGATTCGTTTGAAAGCTTCCAAAACCAGACCTTGAGCGTTAACAGCCTCAATCGGAAATTGCTGCGAGAATTCTTAATAAACGCAGCGGCTTATACACTTGACCCAAATGGCGCTCAGCTCGGGATCATTACGTCAAAGGACGTAAAGCCCTATATTGAGTGGAATCTAGAAGGTAGCCTGATCAACGGACTTGAACAATATTACCTCGGCCAATCTCGATTTGAGATTTCACAGTTCCCAGAATATCAAATTCGCAATGTCGACCGTGATAAGCACGTAAAAGACACCAGCGGTATTAGCTATTACTGGTCTGTAAACCCAGCTCACGCCATCAAAGAAAAGCTCAAAGTACCTGACTATTTGGGTGATAATTACTGCACCATTTGTAGAGCGGGCCCTTTTATCAATGACAGCGATAAGCTCGCGCACTTGGACTCGAAAAAGCATAAAAATATGCAAAAACATGAAAGTGCTTGGCTTAACTACCTGAGTACGTAAACAAAATTGGAACGATAACAAAAAGAAAACCCTGAAAATCAAAAGTAAATAAATCAACAAATAACCATTTCAAAAACCAAGAAAGGCATAAAATATACAAAAGTAATTGAGCCATAATTTAGACACGATTAGACTAGCCTTATATCGCCATTTTTAAGCTTGTTATTTATCTTATTGGGGTCTCAATGCCACTACTTAGCCGCGACTTTGTCATTGCGATTTTATGCCTGCTTTGCGCTATGGTCACCATTCAATCCGGTGCCTCTATTGCCAAGCAGTTATTTCCGTTTGTTGGACCCGAGGGTACCACAGCATATCGCCTTGGATTTTCAGCTCTTATTTTATGTTTGGTGTTCAAACCTTGGCGTCATTTACCAGCAAACTGGCGACCACTTATCGTTTATGGTCTATGCTTGGGCGGAATGAATATCACCTTTTACTACGCCATTGAGCGTATTCCTATTGGTATTGGTGTGGCATTAGAGTTTACCGGGCCGCTTGCCGTAGCGCTGTTTTCATCTAAACGGAAACGTGATTATTTGTGGGTTGCATTTGCTATTTTAGGGATCTTGTTATTGTTACCAGATCTTGGCGATGTCAATGGTTTAGACCCAGTCGGCGTTGCTTTAGCCTTGGTTGCTGGCGCTTGTTGGGCGGGATATATTCTCTATGGTAAGCGCTCAGGCAATGAAAGTTCCGGCGGGGTGACTGTGGCAATCGGCATGACGGTTGCGGCCCTTGCTATCGTGCCGTTTGGTATGGTTTCACAAGGTGCTGCACTGCTTGATTGGTCACTGATCCCATTAGGTATCGCGATTGGTTTATTATCCAGTGCCCTGCCTTATAGCCTTGAAATGGTAGCACTTCGAAAAATGCCTGCACAAGGGTTTAGTATTTTAATGAGTGTTGAACCTGCGGTTGCGGCGTTGGCCGGCTTTTTAATTCTTGGAGAGTTACTGACCGTTTGGCAATGGCTTGCCATTTTTATGGTGATCACAGCATCTGTTGGCAGCTCAGTATCGAGCAAAGAGTGAATTCACAGAAAGGAAGGCTTCGATAACGAAGCCTCTTCTGCTCTCCAAGCGAACGAGAAAGTAAGCTGATCATCTAGATTACTTATAATCCAAAATATGCTTTTAAGCCTGAAAGCGTATTTGTCGTCGCGACGGATGCTAGGATCAATCCCATTACTCGGCTGATAATACTCGCACCACCATTACCAATAATGCGGTGCATGAAGCTGGCACATAACATCAACACACACACTATGGCTAAAACTAACAGCATCATAGCAACCGTCTGCACTTGTTCCCAAATATTGAATCTAGCATTTTCTGTTAATAAAACAGCAGCAAGCATTGCACCTGGGCCAGCTATTGACGGCACAGCCAAAGGGAAAATAGCCGTATCATTATGACTTTTGACCATTCTCACCTCTTCTTCAGGCTTACTTTCACCGAAGATCATCGACAATGCAAAAAGAAACAGCACAATTCCACCCGCAATCTGAAAGGCAGATAGAGGTATTCCCATTGCAGTTAGAATAAGTTCACCTGCAACAACAAAAAAGACCAGAATTGCCGCAGATACAAGCGTGGCAAAAAGGGCTATTTTCCGTTTTTGTACTTCGTCATAGTTTTTAGTAACAGCAATAAAAACAGGGACTGTCCCGATGGGATCTATAACAGCAAAAAAGAAAATAAATGTAGCGAGTAAATCAATCATTGTGTACTACCTTTAGCACGGTGTTCATATCTGTTCTCTATCATTGACCACGAGAAACTCGATCCAGCTTCTGACATTCTAAAAAACAATAATTAACCTGAACTCATCATAACAACATGTTTTCTAGCAGCTGTTACCCCTTACTACAGAGTTAAATCTGTTTGCAATAGACAAGCTACTGACATACAAATTTGCCTTGTATTAAAAAACAACATCTTGCTAGAGCGATATTACACTTTCAACCATGGATATTTTAGTTTATTAACTAACTTTTCATCCAGAGTTCAGGTTACTTAGTTTTAATCTAAGCGCAGTACAGCGCTTAACTTAAAGAGTTTACTGCTCAACAATAGCTTGCGTTGAAATAGCAATCGGCTCTGTCGGAGACACTTCCATATCTTCTTGCTTTTCTTTTGGAAACAAATAGGTATCAAGCCACTGCTCTTGCTCCCAAAGTACATGTAAAATACTTTCACGTGCTTTATAGCCATGACCTTCTTCTGGCAACATCACTAGCCTTGCATTACCACCTAAGCCATTCATTGCAGCAAACATACGTTTAGATTGCATAGGAAAAGTACCTGAATTTGGATCTTCCTCTCCATGGATCATCAACATAGGTTCGTTGATTTTTTCCGCGTGGAAAAAAGGCGACATGTTGGCATAGACGTTTTGCGCTTCCCAGAAGTTACGCGGCTCCCCCTGAAAACCAAACGGCGTCAAGGTGCGATTATATGCCCCGCTTCGCGCAATGCCAGTGGCAAACAAGTCACTATGGGCGAGTAAGTTAGCCACCATAAATGCTCCATAAGAATGCCCTGCAATCGCAATGCGCTTAGGATCTGCTATCCCTTTTTCTACTAAGGTATCAACAGCTGCCTTTGCACTGGCAACCAATTGCTGCCTAAATGTATCATTTGGTTGCGCGTCACCTGCCCCAATTATCGGCATCGTCGGATCATCAAAAACTGCAATACCTTTTGCTAAATACGGCATTGGTCCCCAATAGCCAATATATGGAAATTGGTAAGGTGATTCGCGCACCTGCGAAGCAACGGCTTTATCTTTAAACTCAAGCGGATAAGCCCACATCAGCACAGGTATACGACCTTTTGATGGGTCATAATCAGTGGGAAGATAAAGATTACCAGACAGCTCAACGCCATCATCACGTTTGTACTTGATTTGCTCTTTTACAACGCCTTTAAATGCAGGATAAGGGTGCGCAAACTTAGTTAGCTGCTCCAAAGTATCAAACTGCAAGTCACGGACAAAAAAGTTGGGTTGTTCTTGGCGTGACTCACGCACGGTAATAAAGCGCATACCTTCGTCATCTAACATTGCACGCACTCTTTCGTAATAAGGTTCGCTCGACTGCCAAATACGAGTTGAAGTGTTGGTTTTTACGTCAAAACGATCTAAAAAAGGAATGTTGCCTTTCTCAGATGCACCGTTGCCCGTTAAAAACAAATACCTGCCTCCAACTAGCTTCAATACTCTTGAACCTAAATCACTATTTTCATATACAAAGTTGCCAGGATCTTTGTATGCATCATTATAACTGCGCTCTGAGAACACCACTCGATTTTGCTCTGGATTACGCGGAGAAAATACTGACGAACGGACACTGCGATCGGCAAAGCGCCATTCATTCAAAATCGCAACATTATTATCGGCCCATTCAATACTCGAAAAACGACGTTCTACTTTTGCGAAAAGTTCAGGTTCTTTTTTGAATGGCGAACTAATCGTATAAAGGTGGTCATGATAGTCAACCTTCGCACTCATATCCCCACCATCTTGCGCTTCGGCCCATATTAGCGTCGCGCCATGGTCGTCACGCCACTGGATCTTTCGCGGCCCTTCTCTCACGCTATCAAAGCCCGCAGGCAGTGCGTCGGCTAGTGGCTGCCTTGTAACTTCAAATAATGGATAACCGCGCATTCCCCACACTTGCCATACCGCTGGAAAGCGGCTGTAAGGCACTTGGAATGAAAAAGGATCGGCCATCATACCAACCACTAGATTGGTAGAGTCTGGCGAAACCGAGAAGTGTTTAAGGTATGTTGGGTTACCAATTTGCTGCGCATTAGCATTCAGGTTTAGCTTAATTAACTGTCCCTCAGAATAGAACTTAAATAGCTGAATATCGTAAGGACTAGACAATAAATTCTGATAAGTGCGTGTTGATGCTTTTTTACCTGATGTGGTTTGTACGATTGGCGTTAAGCTAGATTTATCTTTTGCGCTTGGTTGTTTGCCATGATTAATAGCAATATTCGCAATAATTGCTGTGCTATCTGGCAGCCAGCGGTACGGAGTTGAAGTCACCACGCCATTTAATGTTGATTGAGTGAGCTGCTTAAGATTACGCTGCTCAATATCGTAAGTCCAAAGCGTAGCACTATTCTCTTGTTCAAGAATAAACGCAAGATAGCGGCTATCTGCACTCCAGCTTGGCGACTTGATCTTGCCTTTTGGTAGACCTGTCACTTTAACTAAAGCACCGGTTGCCACATGTTTAAACTCAATAGAACTATATTGGCGGCTGGAGGTCCTCATAAAGGTTTTCGGATTGAACTTTATCCCAGCAAGCGCTTGTTCTGGCTGCCCAAGCTCTTCGAGCGTAAGCACCCTATTGCGCTGTAACAATGCCAACCAATTGCCATTCGCACTCAATTTAGAGGTTGGGATCAATGGCGCATCGACAAGCTTTGCCAGCTCTGGCGAAGGTGTCATGTAGCCCTGCTCTTGTGCACATACCGTATATGATACGGCGGTCATTAATATGATAAATGTGATTTGTTTTAATAATTTCACTGTATTTACCTATCTTCGGCGTTTAGCGGGTGATCATATAACGATTATCGGGAAATGTGCATAGATTTGCGATTTAATGCGATGAAAACTTGATGTACACTTAGTCACTTAACCAGCCATAATTGATACGAATTAGCATGAACAACGATAAAAAACTCGCTAAGGTTACCATTTTTGATGTTGCCGAAGAGGCACAAGTTTCTAAATCAACAGTATCCCTTGTCCTAACCCATAGTGATAAAGTCAGCGATAAAAGCAAAGAGAAAGTACTAAAAGCAATCGAAAAACTGGGTTACGTTTATAATCGCGATGCAGCAGCGCTACGTAGTAAAAAGTCTAATCTTGTTGCGCTTGTTATCAACGACTTAACTAACCCGTACTCTGCTCAGCTTGCCGTCGGATTAGAAAAGCATATTTACGCATTAGGTATGGTGCCTATGCTGGTAAATACAGGTGAAGATTTTAGTCGCCAGCGCCAAGTCGTAAACACACTAAAAGAATACAATGTTTGTGCCTTTGTTATGGTGCCTGCACCAAGTACCCCACGAGAGTGGCTGGATCAACTGGCTGACTCTGGATTTCCAGTTATTACCATTATGCGTGAAGTGGCCTTTGCTAAAGCCCCCTGTATTCTACCTGACAATAAAAAAGGGACTCACCTAGCAACGACCCACCTCATTGAGCAAGGCATAAAAGACATTGCTTTTCTAGGTGGTACTCCCGAAATTTCAGATTACCATGAGCGACTATCTGGCTTCCAAAGCGCTTTAAAGCTCAATGGATTAAATGAAGCGCAACCCGCAATCGCTGCTCCAACCAATCGTCAAGGGGGCCGAGAAGCGTTTAATACCCTCATTGCTAACCATAAAGAGATAAAAGCTATCGTTTGCTTTAGTGACGTCATAGCATACGGTGCAATTGAAGCCATGCGCGAACACGGACTGGTGCCTGGCGAGGACATCAAAGTTGTCGGTTTTGATGACTTGCAAGACTCTCAACTTATGAAACCCGCATTAACGAGTGTCAGAATTGATGCCGACGATATAGGTAAGCGAACATGCCATACACTATCCGAAATTTTAAACAAATCGCAACCTGCCGTTAGAACCCTAGTGGATGTGTCATTACAGATCAGAGAATCATCGTAACTCTTAGCACTTAGCACTTAGCAATAAATGTAGCGCTGATACCTGTTTATAAAAAATGCAAATATTTGCGGCCAAAACTATAGACATTACTGAGAATCTGGATAGAATTCGCAGCAATCTTGGCCGCCAAATTTACCTATGCAAATAGTCTGTTGCGAATATCAAATTCGTGAGCAAAAACATCACTAAAATCTAGAGTGATATGTATCTTACTAGCAGCGCGTACCCATGATGAGCTCTGTTTGATTTTTTTAATTTCAAACACCATACTTTTTTAACATTTTCGCCAATTCGCTTCATTCAGTAGAATTGGCATTACACATTTAAGGTTCTTTTTCGTTGAATAACGCAACCTTCACAGAGAAACGCCGCTTTATTGTGAAGTTAGGCAAAATGCTTCACAAATACGGTACCCCTGCCTATCGACTCGAAGCACATTTAATGGAAATAGCCACTCACTTAGGGCTAAAGTCTTCCTTTGTTATGTCTCCGACATCGGTCACTTTTGTAATTTGGACCGAAGGTCATGAAGAAGAATATACCCATGTGGCACGTGTTGATCCCGGCGATCATGATTTAGGTTCATTGGCAGATACGGATGACGTCGCAACACGCGTATTATCTGGTGAGCTTTCAATCCAAGAAGCCGAACAAAACCTTGAAGCCATTTTGCATGCAAGTCCCCCATATAATAAGTTAATGACGGGTCTTGCATTTGCAACCTCAAGTGGTGCGTTTGCGATGCTGATGGGAACTAGCTGGAATGACGTTTGGTGGTCAGCACTAATATCGCTTGTGGTCTACATATTCGTGCTTTGGGCGAGTATTTCCAAACGCGTAACACATATGCTTGAACCTTTGGTCGCCATCGTATCAGCGGTTGCTGCTTGCGCAGTGTCTGTGTACATTGACCCGCAGGTCAACATCCGTTTGGTAGTACTTTCAGCCATTATCGTGTTTATACCTGGCTTGGCGCTGGCACTTGGATTTGCTGAATTATCGGCTCGGCACTTAGTGTCAGGTACCGCAAGAGTCATGGACTCTATTATGTTGCTCTTTAAGCTCTACTTCGGTGCATTTTTGGGGATCAGTTTAGGTTTTGCGTTTTTTGGTCAAGTTGATTTTATACAACCATCACCATTACCGCGCTGGACAGCTTGGCTTGCAGTACTATTACTTTGTAGCAGCCTAGTTGTTATCTTTAGAACAAAACTACGCCATGCAAGTTGGTCACTCGCATCAGGCTTTATCGCCTACGCAGCCAGTATCAGTTCTGCGGTTTACTTTGATTACGCACTTGGTACTTTTGTTGGTGCATTTGCAGTGGGTGTCTTTAGTAATATCTTTAACCGTGTGGTAAATGCCCCAGCGTCCATTGTGGCGATGCAAGGTTTGATTGTGTTGGTCCCTGGTTCTAAAACCTATATTGGACTTAATTCATTGATCGAAGGTCAAAGTTTTGTTCATGCGGATCATATTGGCCAACAAACCTTCTTAATATTTATGTCTCTTATCGCTGGCCTCATCTTCTCAAACGTTGTGCTGCCACCTAAAAAGAGCTTATAACATTCGAAAAGAACTGGAAAGGCAACTTTCCAGTTCTTTGTAGTTGTGAATGTTAACAAAAAATCAAGCAAAACCATTCCAGTAAACTTAACTTAAACCACAAAACTTCCAACTTAAATTATTTTATATCCATATATTTCAATTAAATAAAGATAATTAAACTAGAAAATCGTTAAATTCATAACTATTCATTTCAATTCAAGATTTAACAAACCCCGCTGGTGTTTAATCTTTCTCGAGGTCGACCTCTCAATCACAAGTAATACCAATTATCTTAATTAAGTGGTCTATTTTGAGGCGAGAAAACCTTGTCGATAACAAGGCAAAAATTTTGCTATTTAGTTGCTCTAAATAAGAAATTTTTAACGCAGTTAGCGTCAGATTTACTCCTTCAAACTGAGCAAGTATTAAGGCTAATTGGTATATGCACTCAAGGGGAATGTATGTTTCGCAATAATAAGAAAAAACTGGCTGTATTAATCAGCCAATCTTTGCTCGGCTCGGTACTTTTTGCACCGGGTCTAGCACTCGCTGAAGAAAGCAATAATCAAAAAGCAGCTAAAGATGGTGACGTTGAAGTTATTCAAGTCAGAGGGATCCGTGGTAGCGTTGTTCAATCACTCAATACAAAAAGATACTCTGACGCCATTGTCGATGCAGTAACAGCCGAGGACATTGGCAAATTTCCAGATCAAAACGTTGCCGAATCACTACAACGAATTACTGGTGTTTCAATCACCCGTAGTTTTGGTGAAGGTGAACGCGTTAGTATTCGAGGCACAGGTGAAAGCCAAAACCGGACCTTATTGAATGGTCAAGCCGTCGGCTCAGCGGATTGGTGGACCAACTCAGCGGCGAGCCGTGGTTTTAACTATACGATGTTACCCTCTGAAATCATTTCTGGGCTTGAAGTTTACAAATCACCCGAAGCCGATATTGACGAAGGCTCTATTGGTGGAACCGTGATTGTGAGAACTCGTAAGCCGCTTGATTTAGAAGCAAATAAGATTGCAGGTTCAATTATCGCACAGCACAGCGAAGTATCAGGTGAAACCGACCCGCAACTTTCTGCTATGTACAACTTTAAGACCGATGATGAGTCTTTTGGCGCCTTACTTTCCGTTGTGCGCCAAGAGCGTAACTTACGCCGTGATGGTATTGAAGCATGGTCTTGGACCTATCGTGATATCACACTTGAAGACGGTACCGTCGTCGACAATGTCTACAGCCCTGGCGGTGGTGGCTCAGCTATGTTCTCACAGCAGCGCGTGCGCACGGGTATAAACCTCGCCTTGCAATATCGTCCAAGTGAAAATATGGACATTGTATTCAATGCGTTAGACTCTACGCTTGAAGCCGATAATGAAAACCAAAACTTCCTCTGGTTACCCGGTTACGGCGGCTCACAATACACTGACATTACCGTTATCGACCACCCCGTAGTTGGAAAGATGGCCGTCGGCGGTACACTTGGATTATCTCCAGATGGGAATAACATTCTGGATGAGACCAAAGTACGTAACTCTGAGCTCAAAACCAAATCGTACGACTTAAAAGTTGAGCATCAAGGGCAACTTTGGGAATCTTCATATCACTTAGGTTACACAGAAGGTTCGGGGGGTTCACAAGCGGATCGCTCCGTTGGTTGGGAAGGTAACTATATTCACAGCTTTGATGCGTCACAAGAGGAAGACGTAAAGACCAGTTACACTGCCGATCCAAACGATGGTGATAAATGGAATTTAGGCTTTTTACGCTATGACAGCAATGACGCGAAAGATGATGAAACTTACTTTCAAGCCGATTTTAAGCGTCCAATTGATGTTGCTATCTTCAGCCAGATAAAAGTCGGCTTTAAATACCGTGATCACAGTCGTTTTAATACTAAGCACACAACGGACAATCGTACCGACTTAAACTGGAGTCTAGCTGACTACTCTAAAGCCATGCCATCTGATTACCTATCAGGCATAGGCTCATCGGGCACAACGCGCAGCTATGCAATTACTGATTCAGATAAAATACGCCAAGAAGGTGATGCGCTGGGTTGGAATTACCGAGTGTTGAAGGCCAGTACTTTCGATATCAATGAAAAAATTACCGCAGGCTACATTAAAGCGAACCTGGATGCAGATGGCCTACGCGGTAATTTAGGTGTAAGACTTGTAAATACCAAGCAAACCTCATCCGCGTTTGCAGGTGAGTCCGGTGCTGAGGTATGGACAACGGAAGAAAAGGACTACTTCGACATTCTTCCGAGCATTAACTTGGCGATTGACTTAGATGACGATTTATTAATGCGTTTTTCTGCCGCACGAGTTATGTCTCGCCCAGATTACGCCGATATGACGGCATCAACTTCATACAACCTAGAAACACAAACTGGCACTGGTGGTAATCCTGACATCGACCCATATCGAGCGACGCAGTTTGATACCGGTATCGAGTGGTACTTTAGTGACGCAGGTCTGTTTTCTGCGGTATTTTTCTACAAAGACATTCAGTCGTTTATTGAGAGCCAACCAGCACTTGAAACTCACGAAGGTAAAGAAGTGCTGATCAGCCGTCCTGTTAATGGTAAAGCGGGCCGTATTCAAGGTCTAGAAGTGGGTTATCAACAAGAACTATACGAAGGTTTTGGCGTTGCTGCTAACTATACCTATGTAGATGGTGAAGCCAAAGGTGATGAAGGTAACGACATCACCATCCCTGGCAACTCTGAGCATACTGTTAACTTGAGTTCTTATTATGAAAACGAATTCATTAGTGCCCGTATCTCATACAACTTCAGAACAGGGTATGATACAGGTCGCGACTGGCCAGGATACATTGACGATTATGGTCAAGTAGATGCCAACCTCACCTATAACTACAATGAGAATGTGGCATTTATTCTTGAGGCCATCAACTTGACGGATGAACATACATTTAGCTATCAGGAAAAGGGAGTTGAGCAAGCACTAACAGGTGTCTATGCCGATGGAAGGCGCTTTAGCGCGGGGGTTAGATTTAACTTCTAACACCGAATAGCGAATGAAACTTTTACCGCTAAATCTGGTCTTATTAGCTGTAAAGAAATAGTTTCATGACTCGAATTAAGTCGCTTCCAAGCTAACACAGGTTCGACTTAGTAAACTCCCTGCCCGGAGTTCCAAAAAGCTGATAGCGTTTGCTATCAGCTTTTATTATTTAAATTTCCCTTATATTGTGGTTATATAGCCTTTTCAAAATGACCATAGCAACCCCAAAGAGCAGTCCGAGGATGAGTAATCAATAAAATGCGCAACAATCTCATTTCTGGGCTTATTTTTTCATTTTTTCTAAGCATGAGCTGGCTGACAAAAGCCGATCTTTACGATGCTACCCTCGCCTATCAGAATGAAGAGTTCACGCATGCATTTTCTGAATTCAATCGCCTAGCTCAATTAGGTAATGCAGACGCCATGTATAATCTTGGGGTGATGTATTTGTACGGTCAAGGAACCCAGCAAAGTGCCGCAAATGCCTTTGCTTGGTTTTCATTGGCTAAAGAATTCGGTATTGCAGAAGCCTTTCAAACTGCGCAACTCGTTTTGCAGCAGTCCGATGACCAGAGTGGTCTAAAGGATTTCGTAACACTTCAAAAAAACCGTTTGGCAGATACCTACTTACTTGACTCAACGCTTGCCCGACTCAAACAACCCAATATCATTTCTACGCCGAGTAAAACTCACGATGTATTGCCTGACTACCCTGATGAGGCCGTACGACAAGGAATTGAGGGCTGGGTTTGGTTAGAGTTTGATATCGACCAAAGCGGTAAGGCAATCAATATTGAGGTCGTAGATAGCTACCCCAAGCATATATTCACCGCTAGCCTGTTAAATGCGGTAGAGAAGTGGCGATATACGGGTCCAAAGCAAGCACACACCTTGATTTACCATTTTGCGACGTATAAAGGCGAGCAATACCGCGAAACCTTAGCCATTCAAAAAAAGGCCTACGAAAAACAGCTTAAGCAGAATATCGATGCGGCAGAGCGTGGTGTGGCGCAAGTACAATACTATATTGCTAACTGGTTGAGTATGAAAGATTACAACGCGTATCAGCTACTGCGCTATCACTGGCGATCTGAAGAGCCACAAAATGAATTATATTTAGCCGCAGCCAAAAATGGCTTGGACTTGGCACAATATCGCTTAGCGACTCAGCTTATCAATGTGGGAGAACATCGACTTAGTGTACTTTGGCTAGAACATGCAGCACAAACCATGGATATCGCAAAATATCGCTTAGCAAGATCACTGCTCACAAACGAAGAGCAGCAAGATACTCCACGTGCGCTAAAAGTACTTACCGAGGCCTCGAATAATGGCCATTTGCGCTCCACACTTTTATTAGCAAACACTTATCTAACTCGTCTCAAGGACAAAACTCAGGCCAAAACTTGGCTGCGTCATGGTCTCACCATCGATCCCGAACACCCTGAACTGCTGCTACTGTCTGCCAAGCTTACAGACAATCAGATAGAAGCCAAAAAGCTTGCCTCACAAGCATTGAAGTCGGCATCACAGCGAAATTGGAGTAGTAAAGCAATACGCTCATTCCAGCAAAAGCTAGCTAACTAACTTTTTATCTACACTGAGCTTCGTAACATTACTGTCTTCATCGGTCACCGTACTCCAGTAATACAATGTCACTTTCATAGTTGTTGATCCGATTGAATACTACCTGACTGCCATCAAAGCTTGATAATACCTGTAACTCGGTAAACCCCGCATAAAGGTGTAACCCAATTGGTTGAATTTCTTCGACCTTGTTTTCACTACTTAAATAGCGATAAAGCACCAATTGGTGGCCTCTTTTCAGTACAAAGTAGACCCCGTCTCGGTATACTGCTGGCTGGTAAAGAGATAAAGACCCACGTAACTGCTCTACATCAATTGTTTCAGCCAGCGCAGCAACTAGGTATTCCCTAACTTGCTCTTTGTACCCCACAAAGCTTGCGTTCTTCTGAGTCAGGGGTAAATCAGACGAATGAGTCACAAAAGGCTGTTGCTCACTACGCCCTTGAGATACGGTAAATTGCCACGCCTGCCACTTGGCTTCAGTTGAGAGCTTCGCTCGATAATACAGGTTTCTGCCATCCTGTGACCAATGCAAGTCGGCAATTTCGGCAAAGTTATCAACTACCTTTTTCACCTCTTTAGTAAACGAGCTTATTAGATACACTTTGTGCGACTTTGATAACACGGCGAGATATTCGTTATTTGGTGATAGCAATAGCAAAATAGGCACTTCTCCCATCGGCATCGTACCAAGCAAACTCGACGTTGGCCGAAAATCATGTTTGTGCCACAGCTCAAATTGTGGTGCATCATTATTTTTGGCTGTCACCGAGGCATAAACAAAATGTGCGCCATCATCAGATAAAGCGGCAAGTAGGTCCATTCTAGCGGGCGACGTTAACTGCTTTTGCAGCGCTTCGCCTTGTGCGTCTACAGCAAGCCGATAAAAGTTAATTTCAGCCACGCCCTCAGTGTGCGCCGAAGCACGCAAGCGCGTATTGACATCAATCTCAGATATCGCACCAAATCCGGCGTATAACAACTGCTGCTCACGACCTTTAAGAACACTCAAGTTTTGTTTGGCGATAATAACCGTATCGTCTTGATAACCATGGCTTAATGCCGAAAAAGACTGCTTGGAGAGTGTGGTGGTTTGACTTTCAGAGTCCCCAAGTTGCCCCAGATTTAGGCGATAAACGCCTTGCTCTTTTACCTGATACAACAGCGCTTGTTGGTTAACTTGATAATGTGTTACGTCGCGAATAGGCAAGGCCGTGGTGTTGAGCACTTTAGGATGATTATCCGCGAAAGTGACCGCTACAGATTGCAAATAGGCCCCAGCTTTATCCCAAGACTTAGTGATAAAATGGCCCGCTCGATATTCTAGCCAAGGCGCTGAGTCTTGTGCACTATTACAGCTGCCAAGCACGCTATCGCGCGCTAGTCGCCACATTTCTATTGGACCTTTAACGTGTAACGCCCGTACTTCACAGGAAACCGGATCCGAGCGCGAATAAATCAGCCAGTTACCATCTAAAGACCAACTTGCTGACTCTTCACTATAACCGCTGCTTTTTATCGTATGGGTTGTTTTAGTCTCAAGATCATAGACCGCCAAATCAAATTGATCGGCTCCCTCAGCTAAATAACTGTAGGCTAAATAGTTACCATTTGGAGAAAAGCGCACAAAGACTTCAGCACCCGGTGAGGACGTGATCCGAGTTGCGGTGATGGGCTGCTGTTGCAATTCACTTTGCCATTGCTTGGCAATAAAAACGCCAAGCAAAGTCACCACAAGACCCATAAAAAAACCGAGCAGCGCAAATTGCGCGCCACGCCCGCGAGACAGCTCCTCTACTTGCTCAAGTAGCGTCGGGGCTTTTTTTATTTGTGCAATACATTGATAACCTAGACGTGGTACTGTTTTAATTATTTTTGGCTCGTTTGAACTGTCACCAAGCAGCTTACGTAGCTGTACTACCAGCTGGCTAACAGAGTTATCACTGACGATAGTACCGGGCCATACGATATCTAAGATGGCGTCTCTGGTAACAACCTGTCCCTTGTTAGCAATCAATAGACGCAATAATGCCGCATGCTTCGCTTCGATGCTTCTCCAAGAACCGTCAACACACACAGATAAATTGCTTAGGTCGACAAGTATCTCATTGATTAAAAAACGTTTATCTAAGTTTTCAACCATCAACTACTAAAAATTTGTAAAACTATGGTTAGGCTCGTAATAAAAGCGTATTATGAGTATCAACTAAAGGTAACTTACTCGTATTATAAGTTGAGCACAATGTCAGAATTTCTCATCCAAACAGTTTCTTGTAGCGCATTCTTTATCACAGCTGCAAGTGATGCCGTTGAGCAAAATCAGACAGCTGAAAATACCATAGAACGCATCGAAATCCGTGCCTTCCATGACAGCGTTGTCAAGTCTCTCAGTAATAAACGCCACAATCAACAAGTTTCAAATACGATCAGTGCTGAAGACATAGGTAAGTTTCCAGATAAAAACGTCGCAGAGGCGCTGCAACGGATCACCGGTATCTCACTCTCTCGAGCACAAGGTGAAGGTGAGCGGATCGGCGTGCGAGGCACAACCCCCGAGCAAAATAGAACCTATTTGAATGGTCAATATCTCGCCTCCGCTGATTGGTGGATCTCAAGTCAGCCAAGCCGAGGTTTTAATTTTACCTTATTACCCAGTGAAATCGTCTCGAGTCTTGAGGTGTTCAAAACACCACAAGCTATGCAGGATGAAGGTTCGTTAGGTGGTGCAATCAATATAAAAACCCGCGACCCTCTGCTTACGCCTTCAGGCTATGGCGTTATTACAGCCCAGTTCCAATACAGTGACTTGAGCGATAAACTCGACCCACAATTATCTGCAATTTATAACTACCATAGCGAAACTGGCGACTATGCTGTGCTTTTTACCGCAACACGACGAGATCGCAGCCTCAGACGCGACGGCCTAGAATCGTGGGGATGGCACGATAGGACATTATATCAAGGTGAAGGTGATACTTGGTATGCCACCCAGCAGACCCCACAAAATAAAAGCCAGACGTTGTGGTTTCCAGGAGGTGGGGGTTCGGCAATTTTTCAGCAGCAAAGAGAATTACAGGCTTATACAGTCAATGCCGCGTTCCAGCTTTCCCCACGGCTTAGGTTAAATAGCCACTTACTTTATTCTCATCTAAACGCAGACAACAACAATCAAAACTTTCTCTGGCAAAGTGCAAAGTCTATTGACCTAGGCGGCGGGGTAACCGATTTACATGTACAAGATGGTACTTTGGTGAGCGCCCACTATTTACCCACAGCTGCGCCGTTCAATACCAGCATGGAAGCCATTTGGCGAGATTCGCAGATCAGCACTAAAAGTGCTCATCTAGACTTAGTCTATGACGGTATTTATTGGTCGAGCCAATTTCAAGTAGGTCTAAGCCACGGCTCAGGTGGCACCACAGAAGACATCACGTCACAGTTTTCTGCTAACACCCGCTTTCATGTTGATACGTCAATGCGAAAGAACATCGTCGCAAGTTATGGGATTTCACCGTTAGATGCACCGAGCTGGTTTATCACCGAAGCTCGAAATGACAGCCAAGATGGCAAAGATAAATCATACTTCGCGCAAGCCGATTTTGCGTACGATATCGACTTTAAACAGGTCGACGCGATTAAATTTGGCATTAAACTCAAGGACCATCAACGGGACTTTTTGCGCTATCGTTCCAAAGATGGAGGGCTTGATGGTCTAGCCGGCGAGCTTGGCACTACACTGGCCGCCTATCCGGGCACTTTTGTAGATGATTATTTGCGCGGCGTAGGTAGTGCAAACACCTTAAAAAACTACAGTTATGCCAATATTACGCTGCTCGCCAAAGACTTCAATACGCTCAATTTTGAACAAGAGATAGAAAAAGCCAGTCGTTTTCATATTACAGAAAAAACCGCCGCCGCTTACGGTCAAATGCAACTCGCTGGTGAATCCTATGCAGCCAACATTGGGGTACGGGTGGTCAAAACCTTTCAAGACTCTGCCGCATTTAAACGTGTCGCCTCCCCCATCGAAGCGCCCGACAGCTATGTTTGGCATGAAGAATCTCGGGATTACATCGATATTCTACCCAGCGCCAATATCAAGTTTGATTTAAGCGAAAGTCTGGTTGGCCGTTTTTCCGTTGCGCGCGTCATGTCACGAGCGCAATTTCATCACCTTATGCCCTCAACCAATTACAACGTGACCCAAGCTCAAGGACAAGGTGGTAACGCCAGTCTAGATCCATATAGAGCGGCGCAGTTTGATGCCAGCCTTGAGTGGTACTTTGATGACGCAGGACTCGCTTCCATCGCTTTATTTAACAAGGATGTGGAGTCTTTTATTGAATTTGAGAGAAAACTTGAACGTCATGAAGGCATTTTGATGTCTATCGATAGGCCCAGTAATGGCGCTGGCGGCAGCATCCGTGGCGTTGAACTAAGTTACCAGCAAACACTTGCGTACGGATTTGGGCTAATCGCCAATTACACCTACGTTGATGGCCAACGTGACAACGCTGACGTTGACTTACAGGACAAAGTGCCTGGCACCTCAAAACACAGCGCTAACTTTACCGCTTACTACGAGAACCACCAATTTAGCGCACGGCTTAGCTATAATTATCGAACCCAGTTTGCCACCGGCGTAGGCGAGACCATGATGGATAATTACGGCCAATTAGACGGCAGCCTCACGGTGAAATTAAGTGATAACCTCGATGCGCAATTTGAGTTTATTAATTTAACCGACGAACAAATATATACCTATGATCGCAACGAGTATGCACCAACAGGGGTATATGTGAACGGTCGGCGCTACTACGTAGGGCTAAGATACCAATTCTGATTTGCATGATAACTGCGCCTGTAAAAACCCTAAGAATAGGTCCAGCTTGGCAGAGTGCTCTCGTTTCACTTTATATATGGCATGCAAAGTAACTTCGGGCCTTTTTTGATCGGGAAACAGCTCAACCAAAGCGCCCGAATCGATATCTCGTTGACAGAAATAAGACGGTAGCATGGCAATCCCCAATCCTGCCAACACCGCCTCTCGAATGTGAAAGCGACTATTCGCTATCAAATTACCTTGCAAAGCGTAACTCCGGGTTCCGTCATGCCAACTGTCTTCAACATGATTAAGCTTTGATAACAACATGTTATGCCTACTCAGTTCGTCCAACTGCTCGGGTTTCCCGTGTGCCGCCAAATAACTGGGAGCAGCAACAAAAGTCGAGTTTATATTGATTAATTTCAAGACATAAAATTGACTATCTTTGAGTGCAGCAGACAGCCTAAAAGCCACATCAATCTCGTCTTCGATTAAATCCTGATTTGCTGCGGTAAACATCAGCTCAAGTTTTATTTGTGGATAGCGCTTTTGAAAATCGATACAGATTTGGCTCAATAGCATACGACCTATCGTATTCGGAAAGGTAATTTTTAGATGCCCGGATTGATGCACACCAACCTGTTCGACTTCTTCTTCCAAATCGCGTAGCGCGCGAAGGATCTTTTTCCCTTTTTCATAAACCAACTTACCGGCATCAGACAATGCGAGTCTGCGAGTTGTTCGATTTAGAAGTACTTGTCCGTATGACGATTCTAGCTGTGCTATCGATTTGCTCACCGCTGATGTCGTGGTACCGAGCTGTTCTGCTGCTCGACTAAAGGAGCGCAGCTCAGCGACACAACACAATATTTTAAGTAGGTGAAGTTTATCGTATTCCTTTCTCATTCTTTCCTCTTAGGAAAAAGTCTTTACACCAAATGAATATATATTAACTACAAATAAAAAGTAAACTTACCTCAAAAGAAAATTAAGGACATCAACATGATCACCACATCGTGCCACTGCGCTCAGATCCACTATCGTATTTTCACTACAACAACAGTCAACGAAATATGCACTGGTGTGCAGTTTATTCAGGCTCACGGTCTTATCGAAAACCCTTGTAAATCTCTCGAACGATTTGTGGTGCCGCATTCGAAAGATCAAACCATCCAAGAGCATGGTTTTTGCAAACACTGCGGTGCTTCTATCTACATTATGGATGACAAAGGCAACATTTCGTATGCACTTAATCACCTTATGTCGTTTCAGACTGATTATTCAGGCGCGCTGAATTTTGGCCTATAAAAGATAGCTTCTTCGCTTTATCAGGCTTAACCGACAATTAATCGCAAACATTGGTTTTTATTCTAGTGACAAGTAGAATGTCTAAAAACTTCATCTTGAAGTTACAACAAGTGAATGAAAATTTAGGATAAATAATGAAACTACTTAAGTCTGCTTTGGCTTTAGCAATGGGCTTCACCAGTGCTGCGAGCCTCGCAAGCGATACCATCACCATTGAAGACATCCCAAAGATCCAATCGGTAAGCTCAACGTCGGTGAGTCCTGACGGCGAACTCGTTGCTTTTACCCGCTCGGTACCACGTGAGCTTTACATTGACCAAAATGGTTCCAATTACAGTGAACTTTATGTGGTTGACGACGAAGGTGTAGAGCGCCCATTTATCACAGGCAAAGTGAGTATCTCAAGCATCTCTTGGTCATCCGACGGTCAATTTATTTATTTCCTTACCAAGAAAAAAGAAGACAAGCAACGCGCTCTTTATCGCATCGCGGTAAACGGTGGGGAAGCACAGAAAGTGCTTTCACTAAAAGGAACTGGGATCTCGGCTTATAGCCTAAGCCCTGACGGTAAACAGGTTGCAATCCTTGCAATGCCAGCTGCTGATAAGTCAGAAAAAGAGCTGAAAAAGCTTGGCTTTATGGCTGAAGTGTATGAACTGGGTTTAAAAAACAAACAGCTTCATATCATTGATCTTGCAGCATCAGAAAAACCGCTGACCCCTGCGGTACTGGACATCGAAGGCTATGTGAGTGAAATCAACTGGGCTGACGATGCCTCTAAATTACTTGTAAAAACGCAGCCAACAGCGCTCATTGATGACAAGTATATGAAGTCACAATGGCATGTACTTGATGCGAAAACACAACAAATTACAACTTCATTCAAAACAGAAGGTAAGCTTGGTACTGCAGAGTTTTCACACGATGGTAAATACATCGCGATTTTAGGCGCTGAAGATAAGCATGACCCTGCAACTGGTCGCTTATACCTTGCCGATGCACAAAGTGGCAAAGTAGAAGAGTGGATCCCGAACTTTATGGGTCACATCGCTGACTTTGAGTGGTCAAACCGGAAAAACCAGCTGACTTTTGTCGCAAACGTCGGCACTGAAAGTTTTGTTGGCCAAATTAAAGTTGGCTCGAACAAATACAAGAAACTTATCAAAGAAGGTAAGTTTATTGCATCGAATCTATCTATCTCTGATTCAGACAAAACCATTGCCCTACGTGCAAACACCGCTAAGCACCCAAATGAGGTGTTTATGATCCGCTCGAGTAAAGCGACTCGTCTATCGAATTCTAACCCATGGTTGGATAACAAACGTTTTGCAAAGCAAGAGGCAGTTAACTTCAAAGCCCGTGATGGCGTTGAAATTGGTGGCGTATTAATTTATCCACTTGATTATCAAGAAGGTACACGTTACCCACTGATCATGTCAGTGCACGGTGGCCCAGAAAGCCACGATAAAAATGGTTGGCTAACAAGTTATTCAGATCCAGGTCAAATGGGTGCGGCACGTGGCTATGCGGTATTCTATCCAAACTACCGTGGTTCGACAGGTAAAGGCGTTGATTACTCAAAACTTGGCCAAGGCGACTACGCAGGTAAAGAATTTGACGACTTGGTAGATATGAAAGAATACTTAGTCAACACAGGTTTAGTAGACACTAAACGTGTTGGTATTACCGGTGGCTCTTACGGCGGTTATGCCTCTGCTTGGGGTGCTACAAAACTCACTGAGCACTTCGCAGCAAGCGTGATGTTTGTTGGCGTAACTAACCAACTTTCTAAGTTTGGTACTACCGATATCTCAAACGAAATGTACTTAGTCCACGCTCGCTCTTACCCTTGGGATAAGTGGCAGTGGTACTTAGAGCGCAGTCCGATTTACTGGGCTGGTCAATCGAAGACGCCATTACTAATTATGCATGGTAAAGATGACCCGCGTGTACACCCAGCGCAATCTATGGAGCTATATCGCTACATGAAAGTGCAAGGTAAAGACGTACGTCTAGTTTACTATCCAGGCGAAGGTCACGGTAACCGCAAAGCAGCGGCTCAATACGATTACAGCCTGCGCTTAATGCGCTGGATGGACAACTACCTAATCGAAGGCAAAAAAGACATGCCAGATTATGAAATTGACCACGCGGCGAAGCTAAAAGCCGTTAAAGACGCAAATAAATAAGTAAGCAAGCGGCTTATTGTTTGAGGGCGCGAATTTGCGCCCTTTTTATCAAGGAAAAAAGATATTGCAATTAACTACAATCCAACTCGACACCGAGCGATTCACACTTAGACCCTTAAACTCAGAAGACGCCGAAGCGCTATTTGCCATATTTTCAGACGCAGACGTCATGCGCTATTGGAACACACCACCTTGGGATAGCCTTGACGATGCAACGCAATTTATCAAGCAATCACGCGAAGATTTAACTACGCAACAAGCGATCGCACTGGCCATTGTTTCAAAAAGTGATGAAACAGTAATTGGTAAATGTTTACTGTTTAGCTGGGATAAAGAGTCACGTCGCGCCGAAATTGGCTTTGGTATTGCCAAATCTCACTGGGGGCAAGGTGTCATTCAAGAAGCGGGCTCCGCGCTCATTGACTGTGCTTTCTCAACACTGAAGTTGAGGCGTATTGAAGCAGAGATTGATCCCGCTAATATTGGCTCAACCAAAGTACTCACAAAGCTTGGATTTACTAAAGAAGGCCACTTACGCGCTCGCTGGGAAATCGCTGGTGAAATTTCAGACTCAGTACTCTACGGCTTACTCGCTAGCGACCTTCAATAAAGCAAAGACGAGGGTCTAGATAAAGCGTTACCTGTGTTTGTATTGGGTTTTGCAATACCCGCGATTAACCGCTTTGCTTCTAAGTTTAATATGCTTTGTGTTGCGCCCACTTACTCGTTGCCTCCATAGTCTAAAACTACTGGGCTTTAGGCTACTACGCATCAATTTGATCACTTCTGGCTCACTCAGTTCAAACTGTCGCTCGATAGCTTCAAATGGCGTTCTATCTTCCCACGCCATTTCTATGATCCTGGAAATTTCTGAGTCACTAAATTGCACTTACTTAATCTTGTTGTTTTCTAATCAGAACCACACATACGCATCAAGTATCAAAAAGGATTAAAAATACTTACGGCCGACAACTATCCCTATGGCAATGCCGATAGGCAAAGCATACATGATTTGCCCAGATGCAACGCCCACGGCTGTGCCAATCCCAACCCCGACAGCAATCCCTAAACCAACTTTTCGATTAGTACTTTTCTTATCATATTTCATTAGCTGCACCTTCATCTAAATCAATTTTTAATGTGACAATGTAACGAGATAAAGTAAATAGTCTTGAAAATAAAACATGTTGTTCAACTACTGGCCTTGTTGTCTAAACTAGGTCTGCAAAAGTGGTAGAAAACATCTTGTTTGCCAACGCCACAATACGCCCACTTTTTTCGCGACAGGTGCAATTGCTAATGAGCACACATGCCAGCCGTTTTTAGAAGCGGCAGCCGTTGCCATCAACGAATTATGGAAATTAGTCGAGAAAAAGTTAGCGCATCAAGCATTTTAAGGCGACTATCAGATTTTCTCAGCGGATTATACTGGCTGTATATACACGTTGGCGCGCCTATTTTTCAGTCAAAATTGTCACTCCAGAAAGGCCAGCAAAACGTTAGCAGCGGTTATTCAACAATGTTTTGAAGGACTATATAAAAGAAATACTAAAAAGTTGGATGCGATTTTCCACGCTAATACAGTGCTCAAAGCTCCAAGTATGAGGCACACTAAATCATAGTAGCTAGATTTGGTTTACTCTCGACACTTAACAAAGAATGCAACTCAGCTTGTGGTGGGCATTCTTATAAAGCGCCGCAGGATACTTTTGTTGTCATCGAGGAAGCTGAAACTGAGGCATAGGATTTTATCAAAAAATCTATGTTGCGACCGCAAAACTGAAGCACTAAATAACCTGAACAGTGGATCATTAATGCACTAAAAGAGAGATATCAGATGGTGCTTCTTTACCTACAAAGACAATTTTCTTGAAAAAGAATCTTATAAAATTCAGGTAAATAAAAACTTTTTTAAAAAAGTTTCTTGAAAAAGATTTGCCTCGTCCATAGATAGTATTGTGAGGACGCCGACAGGGTCCCAACCCAAACTAAGTAAATGTTTTATATGCTATTTATTGGCTTCTTATGAAGCAATAAATAGCTTAATTATCGCTTTATGAGGATACAAATTATGCGTACAGTAGACCTATCTCCACTTTATCGTTCATTCATCGGTTTTGACCATTTAGCACAGTTAATGGATGCGGCATCACGCAACGAAAAGCAGCCAAGCTTTCCGCCATATAACATCGAAGCCACCGGTGAAGACAAATACCAAATTACCATGGCTGTTGCTGGATTTACCGAGCAAGAGCTGAGCCTTGAGTCAGAAAACAATACTCTGACAGTCAAAGGCGAAAAGCAAAACAAAGAAGACAAAGCTGAGCGTAAATTTATCCATCAAGGTATCGCAGAGCGTAACTTTGAGCGCAAATTCCAGCTTGGCGATCACGTCAAGGTGATTGCCGCAGGACTTGAAAACGGCCTGTTAGTCATTGACCTTGAGCGCGAAATTCCAGAAGCACTTAAGCCAAGAAAGATTGAAATTGGCAAAAGCAATCTCATCGAAAATAAATAATCGATTGAGGTCACTTCCCCCTGTTTTTACATGATGTCACGTTTCCAAGTCGCCTTCGGGCGACTTTTTTGTTTTGAGTTGCTAGTTTACCCATTTTATAGTGTTGAGTACGTTTTGAGCTAGCTGTGTTAAGCTCAGTTCCAATCGCCAGCTCAATTCGCCTTGCCTAAAAAGTGTAGGCATCTTAGTGCGAGCAGGAAACGCAGTTATCTCCAAAACGCTCTGGCTAGATAAGGGAATAATTTAAGATGAGTTTAAAAACATGAATTAGCTAAATTAGCTAAATTAGACGCAACTTGATCTGACATTTTCGAATGCAAAGCAGAACCAATCCTGCCAGCCTGTTGTGTACGCGGGAGGGCGTTAAAACTTCTTTTTCGAAATGTGCTTTTTGAGAAAAAACGCAGCCCTGCATAATAAAATTTTATATTCTGTAAATTGCATATGCTACGATGCACTCTAGATCCCTATTATAAAGTTTGTGAAAAGACTAAAATTGATTTAACCTTGGGTTAGATTGCTTTTATTTTCATTGAAATATATGGAATGTCTCAATGGACGAACTTTATAACAACACAATCTCGCATCTAAAACAAATCAACTTTACGCTCCTTATACTGACTACAATATTGGTCGTAATGTCACTTCTTGCTGAAAAATCAAAGATAGAAACGGCTATTGATGACGTAACAAACTTAAAAACTGCATTTAAAGAAATTCACACTGCGAAACCTATATCACGTTTTGGTGACGAGTGGCTTACACAAAAGGCCGAAAAAATAATTTCTGAAAACAATATAACCTTTGCAGAATTTTACGTTGATAGAGATAAATCTGAGACCAATAGGATTAAGGTTAACTATACGGGCTATTTGATTGAAAACGCACTAAGGTTATACCCAGCTTTAAGTTTTTCACCAGTGGATACAAGAGTTGAAAAACCACTATCGTTAGCTAACATAAAAAAGTTCTGGAACGGGCTTTACTCAGTAAGGCGTATCATATATGTCAATAAAATATTACCGATTGAATTCCGTTTTGATAGCAATGAAAATAAATTAGGCTATATTCAAACATCGATATACGAAGACGGCTCACAATTCACAACACCTTCAGAAAATTTGTCATTAGTAGATATTTTTGATGAGAAATGGTTTGAAAGTCAATTTACACATTTACAGCAGTTTCCATCGTTAAAAGAAAATACTTATCGTTCTTTGCTTTCTGCGGAAAGACCTTCACGATATTTATTGTTTGGGGGTAGGATACTTGGAGTCAATCCATTTAATTTCGATGGAGGAACGCCAACAGAGGCAAGTGTATTTTCGAATCGTTTACTCATCCCAGTAAAAACCCAAGAACAACCATTTACACCCATGGAAATGCTTGTTGCAGAAGTACCCGAAAAGTTTGGTTGGAAGTCAGGAAGCTTCTCCTTAAATTTCTCCGAATTAGAGGAATTGACTGAAGGATTTCAGGATATCGAGATATCTAAAATACAGACCATATTAAAAAATGAACTAGCAAGAACTAGTGGAACTGTTAATGCTTTTGGATTGTCGTTACCTTTTGAAATACTTAGTAAATTTGGAGCTGTTGCTATATTTCTACTAATGCTCTATTTCTTTTTTTATCTGCGTTTTTTCCACTCCTATTTTGATACTACCAAAAAGTTGAACATGACCATACCTTGGATTTACCTGCATGACAGGGCAGATGCCATCGTCTTATTTTATTTCGTTAGTATAATATACCCTACAGCCGTAGCTGTTAACTTAACGCTTCAAAATACAGAATTGCAATACTCGCCAGCTCTTTTTGTTAATATTGCGATAATTCTGTTGTGTGTTGGGCTGTCCACAAAACTAACCATGCTAATTATGAAAAATAGAAGCCATACTTTTTTCTAAAAAAGTAATTAAATCAAAAGCTATCGAGAGAAGCTAACCGAGACTGATGAAAACAAAAATATCATTAAGAAAAAACTAGGGATTCGTCAACATGTCACTTATTTTGCTATGTATTGGAAGAGAATTTTGCTTTCAGGGAAAGTTACAAAGCAATAGGCGGTCAAAATTCTAAAGTCTTAACAACCGTTCCTTGCCTTATACCACCTATCATATTTTATCTGAACTTTAATCAGATCGGATATGGGTTACTGCATTCTAGCGCCACCACAGCCAATGATTGAAAAAATATCAACTTTAAGTGCTACCCACAGAGTTACATTTAACACCTTACAAAAATCAATACATTCAAAACAAAAAAAGCTTGGCTGTTAAGCCAAGCTTTGGGTGCGGTGCGAATAACCGCCTTACTCTTACCGACTCAGATCCTTCAGTCAACTTCCCTAATGACATCCAAACTCTCAATTTGGAGCTCAAAGATTCTGATAGCGATGCTTCGCTGTAAGTATTCCTTTATAACCGTTTGTTTAAACTAGCCCGAAAGAAGGCGCTTAGTTGAACAAATCAGTAATGTTGCCAAATAACTCAACAATCATCATAATCTTTGAACTCTATTCCCTGCTCCCTGACATCAGTTCCTTTTCCTCTGTCACTCCCTTGCGCAGTAAATCTACTTCTCGAACTCTAATTAGCCTTTGAAGTTTGCGAATTCTGTTTCGCTTAGCTCGCCGTTTGCATCAACGTCTAGCTCTTTAAATCGCTCTGCAAGTGCAGTGTGTGCTTGTGCTTCACTCATGCTGATTGTGCCGCTTTGATCTGTATCTAGCGCAGCGAAGTCTTCACCCGCCATTGCATTAACAGACGCGAAAGATAAACCTGTGATTGATAGTGCAATTAGTACGTTTTTCATCATTTATTCCTCAAAAATTTTAAATACGGTTCGTTTCGTGAAATTGGAGGGCTATTGATTAGCCTTTAAAATTTGCGAATTCTGTTTCGCTTAGCTCGCCATTCGCATCAGCGTCTAATTCTTTAAATTGCTCTGCAAGTGCCGTGTGTGCTTGTGCTTCACTCATGCTAATTGTGCCGCTGCCATCGGCATCGTATTTGGCAAAGTCGTCACCGGCCATCGCGTTAACCGACGCCATTGATAGGCCAGCAAGGGATACTGCTACTAGTAAATTTTTCATCATATTCTCCTTAAATTCCGTCTTGGCGGAGAGTCCGAAGACTCACCGATACCAAACTTTCAAATTAGCCTTCAAAGTGCTCGTACTCTGATTCACTCAGCTCGCCGTTACCGTCAACATCAAGTGTCTTGAATTGCTCAGCTAACTTAGGATTAACCTGTGCTTCAGCCATGCTGATTGTGCCGCTGCCATCGGTGTCGTACTTTTCAAAGTCGTCCATCGCCATAGCCGATGCTGAAACCAATGTCATACCTGTGATTGATAGTGCTGCTAGTAAATTTTTCATGATCTTCTCCTTAACGATTAAAATAATGTGATAACTCGGTAAATTAACCTTCGTAGTTATCAAATTCTGCTTGGCTTAGTTGACCGTCTTGGTCTGCGTCTAGCTCATTAAATTGAGCAAGAAGGCCTTCATCTGCTTTTGCTTCTTCAATAGAGATATAACCATCACCATTCATGTCTAGTTTGTCGAAACCAGTGTTTGCGTGTGCACCTACTGATGCCAAAGTCATTACTGCTGCTGATACTGCGATTGCTAAATTTTTCATCGTGCTTTCCTCATAAGATTAAAAATTCTGTGTTAAACGTTTTGCTATTAAAGCTAAAAACTGATTTTGCATTTGTTTTTGCGTTTCGTTTTTCGCTTTCGAGATAACTATTCCAACTTTGATGCCAAAATTGAAAAAACACGGTTTATCAACAAGTTAAGAAAAACCACTTGAAAAGATTAAGGTTGGATTAAGGCTGGCTGTTGCTAAATGGCAACAGTTAAAAAAGCGAAAAATAAAAAATCTTTATTTTTCTTGATGTTAGATTGTCGCAGCCTTGCAACAGGAAAATTTTTGGGTAGAAAATTTTGCAAATCTCGCAACACCATTTGATTGAAACTTGTGCAACCTTTTAAAGGATTTAGCATCGTGAAAAAAATTTTTTCTCAGTCATTACAAAAACAGGCACTTATTGCCATGTTTATTGGTGTGCTTCCAATACTCACACTGACTTTATGGTACGCCCAAGCACTGTCCAAAAACCAACAAAAAACGCAGGATATTTATAATAAAAATCAAAAACTTATTCTTGAGTACAATTTTATAAAAGCAGATATCAGTGCGCTTGAAAAAGCGTTGCAAAATAATCAGCTGCTGCAAAGTGAAACGCTGCAAGAAAGCATCGAGCAGAAGTGGCAAAACACCAAAAAACGTATTCAATTATTGAAAATAAACCTGCCCGATTCGCTGTTTGTTGCTAAATGGCGACAGTTCGCTCCAGATGAGATCAATGCCACTTCAAAAGCTGAAGAGTTTCAGCAATTGGTTAAGGTACTTAATCAATTCGAGGAAAGCTTTCAGCAAACACTTAATAAGCGCTTATCTGATCAAGAAGCCCATTTCGTGCAGCTGCAAACATGGTTTATGTTTGGTCTCGTTGTCTTGCTACCCACCCTTGTCGTGATCAGCATCTTTTTGATCAACCGGATTTGTCAGCAGCTTAATCAGGTAGAATCGGCGGTATCTGAGGTAGGTAAAGGTAATTTTGATAAGTCGGTAGAACTCTCTGGCAGCCATGAATTGCAGCAATTAGGCGACAGGTTAAATTGGTTAAGGCTCGAACTTAAACGTATTCAACAACAAAAAGAAACCTTCTTGCGCCATGTTACTCATGAACTTAAAACCCCTTTGGCATCGCTTAACGAAGGAAGCAGCTTATTAAATAGTGGATTGCTTGGAGATGTTAATCCAAAACAACAACGTATTCTCATCATTATGGAAAACTCTGTTGCAAAGCTTGGATCATTGATCGATGATTTGCTCAGCTATAGCGCGGCCAGTCACCCTGATAGCCTACATCACGACGCCGAAATGAATCTTATCCAAGCAGAAGTCTCAAAGCATCTTAGCGATAAGCTAGGAAAGACTGATGTGATAGTGAACTGGCAAAATCATGATGACCTAAAAGTGCCGTATCTTCCGTGCAAATTAGTGTTAACTCAGTTAGTGAGCAATGCCATTGATCACGCTAAAAGCAATGTCACTATTTCAATTGAAGAACAAAATGGCGAAGTATTGTTGATAGTCCGTGACGACGGTGATGGCATCGACATCAATGAAGCCGACTCACTATTCCAGCCATTTGTTCGCGGTGAGAAAAATAAAAATAATAATGGCAGTGGCTTAGGTTTAGCCATTGTCTCTGAGTGTGTGAAGCAATTAAAAGGCTATGTGAAATGGTTATCAGTAGAGTCTGGAGCCAGTATTCAAGTCGCCTTTCCAAAAAGGGATCCAAAATGAAATACATCGCATTAAGTATCACGCTATTTTTGCTCGGTGGTTGTGCCACAACGGAGCAAAACGTCGAGCAAACGAAGCAATTTATTGGTCCTGTAAAAACAGAAACCAGCGCAAAGTTTGTGCCTTTAACTGAGTTGATCAAAGCCTTAGTCAGCCAATGCGCTAAAAAACATAACGTGACATTTAACGATTACTACAAAGGCGCGCTGCACTTACAAGGCTTTATTCACACCTATTGCGGTACAGACTCAACCACCAAGCAACTTAAAGCCATTGAAGAAGTAAAACTACAAGATTATTGGCCAGAAGATTACAACATTTGGTTTGAATCATTAGCTTGGCATACTCAAAGTCTTCGTGAGCAAAAAATCAGTAATTATTACGCTGACAACAAGGCGCAACAGCACCAAGAGCAATTGTTACAAACACAAAAGCAGCTTGCCGAACTAAAGCAAAAGCTTGCCGACATAGAAAAACAACGTTTAGAAACCGATCTTTCTGAAACCCCATCACTTGAGGAGGATTCACTATGAGTCAGACACCACTGGGCGCAAAGTTACTTTTAGTGGATGACGATACGTCTTTAACTGAGCTATTGGCAATGCGTTTAGAAAGCCATGGCTACGAAGTTGAAGTTGCGCATCGCGGTACGCAAGCGTTAAATATCCTCAAGCAAATGCCTATCGACTTGGTCATCACCGATTTGAAAATGGCGCACATGAATGGCTTTGAACTTAATGAGCAAATAAAGAAGTATTACACAGGCATGCCCGTTGTAATGATGACTGCTCACGGCTCAATTCCAGACGCTGTAGATGCCATGCAACAGGGCTTTGTGAGCTTTTTAACCAAACCCATTGACTCTCAGCAAATGCTCGATGTCATCAATGAAGCGCTTGCAGGAAAAGTAAGAACTGCACAAACTTCGGATCCAAATAACTTCCATGGGTTGTTATTCCAAAGTGCCGCAATGCGTCAATTGGTGCAGCAAATTCAAGCGCTTGCCAGCAGTAACGCAAATATTCTTATTCAAGGCGAGAGCGGTACCGGTAAAGAAGTGACAGCAAAAGCAATCCATTTAGCCAGTAATCAGGCGCAAGGCCCATTTATTGCGATTAACTGTGGCGCAATGCCCGCTCACCTATTGGAGTCTGAGCTCTTCGGCCATAAAAAAGGGGCGTTTACCGGCGCGGTGGGCGACAAAGAGGGTTTAGTACAAGCGGCAGATGGCGGCACCCTATTCCTCGATGAAATTGGTGATATGCCGCTTGATTTGCAAGTTAAACTACTGCGTGTTTTACAAGAACGAACCGTTCGTCCGGTGGGCGGCCAAACCGAGCATAAGGTCAATGTTCGTTTTGTCTCTGCAAGCCATAAGAACATTCAAAGCGCCGTTGCGGAAAAGCAGTTTCGTGAAGATTTATACTATCGCTTAAACGTGGTGTCTGTTGAAATCCCAAGCTTAAGAGAGCGATTGGAAGATATTCCACTACTTGCATCACGCTTCTTAAGTACACTTAGCGATGGCGAAAAGCAATTTAACCAACAAAGTATTACGCACTTGTTGAATTACCATTGGCCGGGCAACATCCGTCAGCTCCATAATATCGTGGAGCATTGTGTTGCTATTACGCCTGGTAAAATGATCACTGAAGATATCGTACAAAAAGCCCTGCCTAAAGATAAAGAGCAGAATGCGTTTACAGGATTAAATGAAGCGAAACGTCAGTTTGAGTATGACTACATCCAAAAAGTACTGGCACTTTGCGAAGGGAATGTGTCGGAAGCTGCAAAACTTGCACAACGTAATCGCTCTGATTTTTATAAATTACTTAAAAAACATGAGATCCAATGCTAAACCTATTAGAGGGGTAACATTAGTTTTAATTTCTGAAGCGCCTTGACTGGTGAAATCTGCCACTGCAACGTGCTTATAATACAGACTTTAACGAGCCACGCCCGTGGCTCAGATTTTACCCTGAGAATATACGCTCCCTCTAGGAGCATAATAAAAACACTCGGATATTTAAGGGTTGTCTGTATGAAAATGCGCAAAAAGCTCATTATTAGCTTTGTTCTCACTGTGATCATTCCTATTTTAGCGATTTCTGTGGTCAGCATTTCTCAGACCAAAAGAGACTCTCTTGATAAATTCCTTGATGCTTCTGGCAATGAGATAAGACAAGCCGAACAGTCTTTTGTACTGTTTTTTGAACAGATGAAGAAAAATGCGCGCTTCCTCGCCGAGTCCAAGGCCGTGCAACAGGTGGGTCAAGATACCACCACTTATTTTGGTGCTGAAAAACCGATGACTCCGCTACAAAATGGTCAAACCGAAAGCAATATTTTTGAGCTTTACCGTGCATTTGGACAAACCCACGAAGAATTATTGTTTGTATATCTTGGCACTGGATCCGGAGGTTTTATTCAGTATCCTGCGGAACCCCTTGGCAATTACGATCCAAGAAAACGGCCTTGGTATCAAAATGCCTCTAAAGATCCTAGCAAGGTTATTCTTACTGAGCCTTACCAAGGAGTAACAGGACAAGCTATGGTTTCTGTTGCCACAGGTATAAAACGTGACGGCAAAGTAATTGGCGTGCAATCATTAGATGTAACGCTTGCTACACTGACCGATATCGTTAGCAATATTCGTCTTGGGGAGTCTGGGTATTTAATTCTTCTTGATGCCGAAGGCACTGTACTTGCCGATCCAAAAAATAAAAATAATAACTTTAAACACATTAAAGATCTCACCAGCCCACTTTACAAAGCCATTCGCAGCGCCACAAATGAACCCTATCTCACTATCGAAACAGACAATAAGACTTATAATGCTAAGATTTATCGCTCTGACACACTCGGCTGGCAATTTATCGCAGTGATCGATGAAGATGAAATCTTAGCTTCAGCTTTAGATATGACGATTAGTATCACTATTATCGCGGTCATCATGGTAATTTTGTTTATTATTATCGCAATAACGCTTGCCAACAAGATAGTTGAGCCTATCGAAATGGTGTCTGAAGGTTTGAAAGAAATAGCACAAGGTGAAGGCAATCTTTCCAAACGTTTAAAAGTAGTCACCAACGATGAAATTGGAGAGTTGGCCGCATGGTTCAATAAATTCTTGGACTCAATTAATGCGCTCGTGAAAGATATTCAAAGTAATGCCTCAACGTTGAATGATGCTGCATTAGGGTCACAAAAGAGTATCAATGATATCCGTAATCAATGCCATGCGCAGGCTGAAGACTCCGCCAGTGCTACCACGACCACTGAAACTGTGGAGCAACTTGCTGCACAGATCAGTGAAAGCTGCGGTCATACTTTGGAGGATGTTGTCACTGCAGACGATCACGCCCAGCGTGGTAATAGCACGATCGAAAGCACGGTATCGCAGGTTGCGAGGCTCAATCATTCGTTGGCTGAGTCCGCCAACGCCATGAACCAACTCGAAAGCGAAAGCCAAGATATCACGAACATTTTAGGCGTGATCCGTTCTATCGCAGAGCAGACTAACCTTTTGGCATTAAATGCAGCGATCGAAGCTGCTCGTGCTGGTGAACAAGGCCGAGGCTTTGCAGTGGTTGCTGATGAAGTAAGAACGCTTGCACAGCGCTCGCATGATGCTACGCAAGAAATAGAGCAAGTGTTAACCAACCTCATTGCGCAAACTAGGGCGGTATCAGCCCAAATGACGTCAAGCGTAAGCGAATCTGAGACAACTATCAAACAATCACAAAGCGCTCAACAAGCGTTTGCTGATATCGCGCAGGCAGTGTCAAGAATTAAAGCATCTGTTTCGAATATAGCGTCACAAGCCTCATTGCAGGGGGAGAATGCGGGTCATACAAGACGGTTAATCGACTCGGTTGATGTTTCTGTAAGGCAAGTCGGTGAAGAGACTGCGGCATTAAACGCAGGCGCAGACCAATTAGTTGATTTAGCAAAAGATCTAGAGCGTTTAGTTGGACGTTTTGATATTGACTAGTTGAAAAACTAACATCTTATTTTCCACGATTGTTACAAAATATCGTCTCAATTAGTTGTCCTCATAATGAGAACTAGTTTAGACTGGGGCGATTGATTTATTATACAAGAACAACAAATGAAGAAATTTAAATTTACAGTAGTGGCTGCATCTTTGCTTGCAGTACTTGGTTGCCAAGAGGCTCCGTCACAACATACATCACCTAAAGTAGAAGCTGAGCAGGTAGCCACTGTTATGGCACCAATTGCAGAAAAAGTTCCACACAAAACGACCATTCACGGTCAAGAACTTATCGATAATTATCATTGGCTGCGTGACGATACCAGAAGCGATGAAAAGGTGCTTTCACACTTAACCAAAGAAAATACCTATACCGACAGTAAGCTTGTAAACACAGAGCAACTCCAACAAACCTTATTTGAAGAAATCAAAAACAAAGTGGTCAAAGATGATCGCAGTGTGCCGGTACTAAACGGCAGTTACTATTATTTTAGTGCCACTGAAGGTGACAAAGAATATTTCACTTATTACCGCAGCGAACACAAAGATGGCAAAAATGCAGAAGCTATCTTTGATGCGAATATCCGTGCTGAAGGTCAAAACTATTACGGTGTCGGCGGTCTTTCCATTTCAACCAACGAAAACCTACTAGCCTTTGCTGAAGATACGTTAAGTCGTCGAATCTATACGATTAGAATCAAAGACTTAACGACAGGCAAGTTATTGGACGATACAATTGAAGGCGCTTCAGGTCCTATTGTTTGGGCTAACGATAACAAGACCATCTATTACATCAAAAAAGATCCGGTTACTTTACTCGGTTATCAAGTATTCCGTCATACTCTAGGCACAGCCCAAAGCTCAGATGAACTGATTTACGAAGAAAAAGATAACAGCTATTACACCTATATCTCAAAGAGCAAAGACAAGAGCAAAATATACATTCACCACTCAAGTACCGAAGCGTCTGGTGTTTCTTTACTAGACGCAGATAATGCTAAGGCAACTCCAGAGCGCTTTATTCCAAGAGAAAGTGGTCACGAATATAGCATTGCTAAACTTGGCGACTGGTATTACATCCACACCAACAAAGGCGCGGTAAACTTTAAACTGATGCGCGTTAAAGCAGGCGATGCAAGTGATATTTCAAAATGGCAAACCGTCGTGCCACACAATGCCGGTGCAAAACTAGATAGCTTTGAGCTATTTAATCAGCACCTCGTTTACGAAACGCGTGAAAATGGCCTTAGCCAAATCACCGTGTTAAATTTAAACAATAACGAAAGCAAGCGATTGACCTTTAACGATCCGGCTTACGCCGTTTATTTAACGGGTAACGAAAACCTAGACGCAAATGCGGTAAGAATTGGTTATCAGAGTATGACAACCCCAGCTTCTGTGTATGATGTCGACCTTGCTAGTTTAGACAAAACACTGCTAAAGCAAGATAAAGTATTGGGCGACTTTAAACCTGAAGACTACCAATCTGAACGTATTTTTATTACCGCACGTGACGGCATAAAAGTACCAGTTTCAATTGTTTATCGTAAAGATAAGTTCAAGCAAGATGGTTCTAACCCGTTACTACAATACGGTTATGGTTCATACGGTTCTAATGTTGAGCCAACTTTCTCTATAAGCCGCTTAAGCCTTTTAGACCGTGGTTTTGTCTATGCGATTGCCCATATTCGTGGTTCAGAAACGCTTGGCCGTCCTTGGTATGATGACGGCAAAAAGTTAAATAAAAAGAACACCTTTAACGACTTTGTTGACGTTACAAAAGCACTCGTTGAGCAAAAATATGGTGATGCTTCACGTATTTATGCCAGAGGTGGCAGCGCGGGTGGCCTATTAATGGGTGCAGTCATTAACCAAGCGCCGGAGTTGTACGATGGTGTACATGCAGCTGTACCATTTGTTGACGTGATCAATACCATGCTAGACGAAACACTACCGCTGACCACAAATGAATACGATGAATGGGGTAATCCAAATGAGAAGACATATTTTGACTACATGCTGTCTTACTCACCTTATGATCAAGTTAAAGCCCAAGCATATCCAAACCTGCTTGTAACCACGGGTTTGCATGATTCTCAAGTGCAATACTTTGAGCCTGCAAAATGGGTTGCTAAGCTACGCGAATATAAAACCGACGATAATTTACTGCTGCTAAAAACCGATATGGAAGCCGGCCACGGTGGTGCATCTGGTCGCTTTAAGCGTATTCACGATGTTGCATTAAGCTATAGTTTCTTTATCGCACTCGCTGAAAATAAACTGTAGTCAACGGTCACATAAACAAAGGAGGCTTTAGCCTCCTTTGTTTGCTTCTTGCTCAACTATTCAGCTAACTTTTTGTTCGAGTTCGCGATACAAAGCATGACGAGAATAAACAAAAGAGAAAACAGTGGCAGTAAACTCATAAATAAACCGATAAACATTTCAAGCTTTCCCATTTTTGCTTTTTTGACCAAAAGTATGCTGATCCCAGCTGAAACTACCACCAGAAAAAAATAGACTTGAGCGGCAAAATCAACGTGTATATTCATCTGTTATCCCTTTCATTAGTAGACATCTGCTCTAAAAAAGTTTCTAAATAGACATTAGCAGTGTCAATACCTAAGTGCTTCAATCAGGCAATAATGAAGCATATCAAATACGTTCATATTGGGAATATATAGCCTAAGCTCTCCATAACACAAGTTGAGTACCCCAACCTAACAAACTAGCTATTTGTTAGCTATATTTAAAAAATGACTACTACGTACATAAGTGAAAAATGAATTTATTTCGCTTTGTTTTTATTTGCTACTGTATCTCTCTGCCGCTTTTATCTAGCGCCGCTCCACATAAACCTGAATACTCGGCACCTATCAAAGTCACCATATTGGTCGACGATGCTTACCCGCCTTATAGTTATCAAATTAACGGCGAGCTTTATGGTATCTATGTCGATATAGTGAAGCAAGCTGCGCGGTTGCTGAGTCATGAATATCAAGTTAATTTGCAAGCGGTACCTTGGAAACGAGGCGTTTCCTCGATGGCATCCGGTGAAGCAATGGCGTTAATGCCTCCTTATATTCATATCAAAAAACGCCCCTATATCTGGCCGTATTCAATTCCCCTTCAAGAAGAAGTAGTTGTTGCCTTTTGCAATCAAGGGATCACGCTAAAAAACTTGCCTCATGTTAAACCAGAAAGAGTACTTAATATTGGCATTAATGCTGGCTATATCATCTTAGATGAAAGCCTAATGGAAGCGCAAAAACAAGGGCTTATTCAACTTTGGGAAAACAAAAGCACACGTTCAAATATCGAAAAGCTCGCTCGTGGGCGCGTTGATTGTTACGTCAATGATCGCCTTTCCACGTTACTTGGTATTAATAAAATGTCGCAGATAACACCAAGTTTAAACACCAGTAATATTGTTGAAGATAAAATAGTAATGCGTCGCACTGCCCACATTGGGTACTTAAAAGGGTTTGAAGAAAAATATCCATTTAAACAAGACTTTATCCTAAAGATGGATGCAGCATTGAGGCAGGTAATAGACAACGCAGCAGTGGCAGAGGAGTAAGCCAATCGTAAAAAGGGAATTCAGGTTAAAAAGGAACATTCACAATTCAAATTTAATTAAGCAGTTATTCATGCACCATATGCTCCTCTTTCCTAAAATGTATCCTTTATAAGGACGTAAAATGAACAAAGAGAAGTCGGCTGAGAATATTACCGGCGGTCTACATAGCAAGTATGAACTGGATTTTGCGTCTTATTTTATCGCATTAAAAAACAAAGATAATCCAGCCATTGATTACAACATTGCCTATCAAGTCCATGAGCTTATATCACCTAACGACATTGGCATATTTAACACTGGTGATTGGCTGGCCGTATCGCTGGCCAACTACACTCGTAGCTTTGATGAGCTTTTTATCTTTAACAAAGATAGCCAACACTTACTGCATATTGGTGGGCAATTTGATAGTTTTGAAGCTAAAACACTCTTAGCTCAGTTCCGTTTACCATGACTGAATGATATAAAAGACTATTATGCCAATTAGTCTTAACTCTTGTTCAATTTGAAGGAGCAAATTGGTATTAAAGATATAATAATTACCAAATAGACAAGGATTTACTATGCGATACCTCACAGCAACAGGGATTTTTCTATTAGCTGCTTACTCTATCTATCTGAATGCGGTAATCTCAGGCTTGGAGTTTGAGCGAGATAACTTGGAGGAACGTATCGCGGCTCTCTCCAACAACATTCAGGCTTCAGGCAATTTAAAACCACACCTCGAAGAAATAGCTATCAGCAAGCCAAAGCCTAATGGCAAGTTCGCGAATGAGAATACAACTAATCAATATGCTGAAATCAAAAAACCCAAAGAAAGTGAAGAAAGAGTAATCATACCTTCGAATGATAAAGACTTTAACGAACAATCTGTAGACGAAACTTGGGCATACGAATTTTCCGATCAGATTCATTACTTTTTCATGGAAAACGACATTCTAAACAAGCTACGCGTAACTAATATTGACTGCCGTGAAACGGCCTGTCGAGTGGATATATATATTAATGAAGACGAGCCAATCGAAACCGCAACGGCTATTGGTAAAATATTTGGGAGCGATGAACGCTGGCAAGCTCATCCCTTCTACTTTAATTCAACGCCTGAAGATGGGGTGATCCAGGTTGAAATCAACAGATACAAATAGTTAAAAGTTTGGAAGTGTTATCTCTCAGCGCTTCCGAGCAAATAGGTATTCGTTGAAATACCTCTAAGCCAAGTCTTGTACAACAGTAAATTTTAAGCATGCAAGGCTAGAAAACACACGTTTCAAATTCGTGCATCACAATCAAAGTTCCACCAATAAATCCGATCAAAACTCATCACAGCTCACTTTTTAAACAAAAAAGTTGCAAACTTCATTGGACAGCGCCATAAGAACGCTATACTATATGCAGGCTTTAGATACTTAGAGCACTTACTACTGCTGCACTGTTTTTTCTTGATACTCTTTTTTTTAAAAAGTCGTTTATAGATATACCAATGCGTTACTAGCTAAGTTTTATCTATCGCTTTATCGGTGATTTTCACCACACAATTAATTTTTTGAAAAAGGTTTCAATTATGTCTAACACAGTAAATGGCACAGTTAAGTGGTTCAACGAAGAGAAAGGTTTTGGTTTCATCACTCAAGAAAACGGCGGTAAAGATGTATTCGTACACTTCCGTGCTATCGTTTCTGACGGTTTCAAAACTTTAACTGAAGGCCAATCAGTGTCTTTCACAGTTGAAGAAGGCCAGAAAGGTCCTCAAGCAAGCAACGTAGTAGTTAACTAATACGTATTGCTCAGAGCTAGTGCCTGCACTAGCTCTACGAAGTACCCCATTCCTCTCTTAGCCTTTCGGCAACATATCAGACAACAACAACGCAATCCCTAAAAATGACATAAAACCTGCTATATCTGTAATTGTCGTAAGTACAATTGATGAAGATTGCGCTGGATCGAGTCCAAACTTTTTCAATGCTATTGGTACAATAGCGCCTGAGCTTCCCGCAATGACAAGAGACGATATCATCGCCAGCGCAATAACAAGTGCAAGACCGAGTGATTGACTCCACAGATATACACCAATACCACACGTAACCGCTATTGCTACCCCATTTAACAGCCCAACCATCATCTCTTTTAGCATCACTTGATACCAGTGCCGCGTCGAAATTTCTCGTAGCGTTAAGCCTCGCATCGTTACAGCCAAAGCTTGAGCTCCTGCGTTACCCGACTGCCCAGCTGCCACTGGTAGTAAAATAGCTAAAGCGGTAACTTGAGCAATCAGCCCCTCAAATGCCCCCACGACTGCAGCAGCCGCAAATGCGGTTAATAAGTTAATCTGTAACCATGGAAGCCGTTTCTTTACTGCAAACCAACTACTTGATAAGGCTTTCTCGTCTTTACTTGCACCTACCATGGTCTGCATATCACTCGCTAAATCTTCTTTGGTTGATTGATAGGCATCAAAGAATCGGATCTGCCCAACTAGCTGTTGCTGCGCATCAAGTACTGGAATTGCTCGCACTTTGTGCCCTTCAAACGCTTCCACGACCTGATCTTTATGATCCATCACATTTAACGTGACTCGGATCGGTGTCGCAACCTGCATCAGAGTTTTACTTGAGGAGCTTCCCACTAAAACATTGAGTGTTGTTTCGCCCACCAAATCCTGCTGTTCGTTTAGCACATAGATAACATCTGGCACTTTACCGTCTAATCGCTTCAGCTGCGAGAGCACTTCACGTAGTGTGGTATCTGAGTAAAACGCTTGAACCTTTTTGTTCATCATTCTCGCTGCAGTATTTTCAGGAAAAACCAGCAGCTCACTAAGTTCATCTGCTATGGTTGAATGCTGCTCCGTTAATTTGGCAAGTAGCGCCTGCTGCGCTTCCTGCGATTGTTTGTTCAATAGTCCAACCGCAATATGGCTATCTAGGCTCGCTATAAACTGCGCTTGATAATCTACCGGGAATTGCGTAAAAATCTGCTCAGCCGCTCCTGGTGGCAAATATTTCCATAGACGATAAATGATATGTCGTGCCTGCTGTTGTAATAATTCAGCGGCTTCTTCTGGAGGTAAAGTGCCGAGGAGCTGCGCACTTTTAAGCGGAAACTTACTTAAAAACTCCTCACTGAGCTGCTCTACCGCTGAATCTAGTGTATCTTTTGCTGCGCTCATCGCTTATTTCCCCTTGACCTTAACTGGCACCAATGTATCTAACATGCTGGCAAACGAACTGGTGTAGGCATCTAACAAATCTAAAGATTCGCTTTGCTTGTCTTGTGTTTCATCCACTCTGCCAAGTGCACTTCTCACTCTGTAATGTGGCAACACCCCAATAAAGTCACCATTTCGATTGGCAACCGCAACCTGATCTTGTTGCGCCCAAACGGGTGACTTTAATGCACTATGCAACTCGGTATAACCGCTTAAAGAAATGACGTGAGTATCCATTAAATCTGCAATTTTCTGTTGCGATGTTTTTCGAAGTAAATGGTAAAGCGACAACTGACCCACCACATGCCGGTGCTGATCCACCACATAAACTAGTGCAAACCCAGTGTAGTCACGTTTTTTTAGACGCAGCAGTGACTCCTCAACTGTCATTGTCTCTTCAAGAATTAATACATCCGTTTCGACCCATGCTCCTACAGTATAATCTGGATAGCTAATCAGCATCTTACAGAGAGTTTGTCGTCTTACTGAGACAAGGTTAAGAAAACGTGCAAGTTCATCATCCTGTAGATGCCTGAAGATAGCGGCAACATCTGCCAGCTTCATTTTGCCAAGCCATCTAGCAATATCGACATCCGTTTGCGTTATCAGAATTTCTGCTGCACTACGAGGCAGCATGACTTTAAGCACATTTAAAGCAACTTCATTTGATAGAGTTTTGAGTAACTCGGCAGCTACATCTGGCGTTTGCAAAGAAAGTAAGCGCGCGGCGCCTGCGGGCTCTTCTTGTAAAAAGTGTTGCGCAATTTTAAGGTTTAACGCTGACATAGGGCCTCCCTACTGCTTACTTGAATGACTGTGTGTCGCGGTAATATGTGCCGAGTCCTGTAAAAATTGCCTAGCCGGTATTAGAGTTCTCCCCTTTTGGGTTTCAATCACTAGCATCGTTGCCGTGATTTCGGTGAGCGTGCCTGAAACGCCCGCAATTTCAATTTGATCGTTAATTCGACAGTGACGCAGCGCTTGTTTTGCTGCAACGGTATTTGCGATTAGCTCTCGACTCCCAAGACCAAAGGCCAATGCAACTCCTGCACATAGTACGCCTGTCAGCACCACTACCATATTGGTCACAAATTGAATATTGATCCCTAATTGCTCAATACCTATTACTGTTGCGGTAAATAGGATCGCGAGCTTGGCTATGTTACCCGCGACTTCGACTCGCGCAAACCCGACCGACTGCGCACCGGCTCTTGCCATGGCACTGGCCAAATTACCAAGCAGATAACCACCAACAATAATAAATATCCCAGCAAGGAGATTTGGTAAGTAACTGAGTAGCGAGGAGATCCAGTCACTAAAGAAGTTTAAACCAAGGCTGGATGTGGCCGCTGCGATAAAAAACATCATCGTGACCCAAAACACGGTTTTCCCTATCAGTCGAGCGTGTTTTAGATTTAGCTGAAGCGATTGTTCAGTTTGTACTCGTTGGCTTAAGCCCGCCAATGCGCGATTGCACAGCTTAAACAACGAAATAGTCAGCTTACTCAATAGCCAAGCCACTATCCAACCGACAAATAGCATGAGTGCCGCGCCCAATAGCTGCGGAGCATGAGTAACAAGTTGATTGATTAATTGCTCGTAACTGGCAGATAAGGCGTGTTGCCAATTATCAAAGGTACCCTCGGTGGCCATGTAAACTCCTGAATTCGCTGAAACAGCTTACTTTTAAATCAATACATTCATTGTTATCACAGTGTTAGCCGTTGTCCAGAGAATTCCCCGAAGTCCTAAATATTTAAACTACTAACAATACATTTTGGAGTATTTTCGTATGAGTGGAAGCACTTAAGGCGCAAAAACGAAAACTGTCTTTACGCCTTGGTTACTTATTTACATTGGGTATTATAACTACCTAAAGCGGATAGTCTCTCGCTCACCCATTTCTTCCGGTTCCACATTTTTGCCCACGGCTAGCTTTAATAAGCCACTTAAGTCGGGGCTAACATGCCAAATTTCAGCATCATCCAGTTCAAAACGAAGCATGATAAGCTCGGGGTCATCTTTACCCTTTTCAAACCAGCTCTCTGCCTGCCTTGACCAATGGGCATCAAGTACGTCTTGTCTTGTTTCTTCGATTAAGTGTCCGCGAATACACGCGAATACGTTATGCCCTTTACTGGAAAATTGCGCGGTTGCCTTGCCACACCTAGCAATACGATTTGTTTTACTGGTAAAAAACCAAAACTCGCCATTGGCGTCTTTATCCAGCTGTGCTCGCATTGGCTCATGGTGATTATTGTCATCACTCAAACCAATCATCACATTGGGGCTACTGTCTAGCGCTTCCCAGAAGGTTTTCTTTATGTCTGACATTATCTTCTCCTTATTTATACCTATTAGCGTCTGCTTGAAACGGCACAAACCCACTCTTTCAATTAATTGATATTATCTTGCTGCAAAGCCTCGATGATTGCTTTATTAAAAGCGTCAAGATCATTTGGATTACGACTTGTGATCAAGTTGTCGTCTACTGCAACTTTAAGGTCAATCCAGTCTGCACCGGCATTCTTAAGATCGGTTTTGATACTTGGGAAAGAAGTAAGCGTTTTTCCCTCCACCAGCTGCGCTTCGATTAGCAGCCAAGGGCCATGGCATATCGCCGCGATTGGGCGTTTATTACCAAACTCTGAAAAGGCCTGAATGAATTTAACCGCAGATTTTTCTTGCCTTAGTTTATCGGGGTTGAATAATCCGCCAGGTAAAACAAGCCCAGCATACTTACTGGGGGTGGCTTCGTCCAAAGTTAAGTCAACGGCGACTTTCTCACCCCAATTGTCTTCATCCCAAGCAGTAATATCGCCCTTTTTTAAAGAAATGATATCAACATTAAATCCCGCACTTTCAAGTGCCTGCTTAGGTTTAATCAGCTCACTTTGTTCAAATCCGTCAGTAGCCAAGATTGCAACTGAAATATTATCTGAGTTCTTCATCCTTCACTCCTTCAATACGCTAATGATGTTGAGATAGATGCAGAATTGATACCACCATATAACTTCATGAAATATATAAACATTAAAGTTTAAGCATCGTTTGGATGTAATCTTTACAGAGCTGAGGAATGTAAATCTGGACTAAATTAGATGGAATATATTTGGTCCTGAAGTCGCACAAAGGTCATAAAGGTGGAGAAAATCGTTTTAGTGAGCGTGGCGATGGCCACGCTCGTACGACACGTGGTATTACTTCACTACTAACTCTTCATGAACTATATAAATACCGGTTGGATTTGTTAATGACAACACTTTGACTGCTAAGGTTTTACCAGCTGCATTCTCACATTCAATGATTTGATACAGTACTTGTTTTCCAGCTTGAGAATTATCCACGGTAATATCTGTTGTAAATATATCTGAATGGAAAGGCCCTTTGCCATTTTCCCCATGGAACAAACCGAGCTCTACACCGCGATTGGATAATGTGCTACAGCGCCCACCGTTGCTCTGACTGTCGACATTTAAATGACTCTTGACCCGATAGGCACTATGATAACCATATGTATTTGGACGATGAACAAACTCCCCAGCAGGCTGTGCACTAATATCCCACTGTACAAGCGGTGCTCCAGGAACGTTAACATAAACATCATACTGCTCACCAGCAGCGCTAGTGCACGCAATCTCAACTCGTTTATTATCAGTCAAGTATTGCTCTGGAATGTCGGCTACAGCTTGTAGAACAGAAGTATTGCTAGACAGTAGTTGGACATCTGCATGCGCAATTTGCTCGCCCGATGTATGGTGATATACATTCGCGTAGCTGCAAAAATCTCCCTCGCCTCTTGGATATAAATCAACCTTAAGGTTATGTGCAAATTCACTTGCTAGTACGGCGGTTGCTATAGGACCGTTAGCGTACTCTGTGACACGTTCAAAGCCATCAATATCATGCGCTTGATTGGATAAGGCAACACTACTTGCTGACACAAGCATGGCGGCAAAGGATAGAGCGAAACCTAACTTCTTCATTATAAATTTTCCTTATTTAATCTTATAGAAAGCCTAGTTGCTGATATGTAATTGGGCCCATTCGCAAACAGCAAGTTGATAATAGTTATCAATGACAGCGCTGACAATTGTTTTATAACTCCGTTTAATGATCTAAATCAAGTTATTGTTTTTCAATGTTTTACTTGTTAAAAAACAGTTTAAACTGGACATAATTTAACCTCGTAAAGTTTTGTATTTATCATTATTGATGGATAGCCCTTTCATATCTAATAGGCCGAGTTTAAGTATATAAAATTGATTGGGCACTGAAGCACAACATTATCGTCGCAGTTTAAAACTCGGTTAAATAAATCAGCGCAAAAGGTAGTACTAAAATCGAAATGGGTGAGGTCATTGATCACACACTAAGGCAATGATGAAACTCGTTCCGCGAACTCGACGACAAAAAGTGAAACATAATAGCAACTGCTCAGCTCGCGCTATCAAGCCGTTCGTCATCAACCGCAAAAACTGAATATTTAGATCCACCACAAACAAGGAAGAGGATAACGCGATACTGTACCACTTAATTGAGGCCGTGTAGGTGAGTTAGTTTAGGCACTCTACGATATCAACAGATCACGACCTTGGAACTCTAGCTCGCTACACATATACGAAAACCTAAACGCAATTAAGCTGATTTAGCCCTTTTCTCCTAGATGATAAGCGAGCATTTTTTAAAAACATTAGGGTAAAATGAGAACAGAGTTTGTGCCAAACTCAAACACATTCAACTTTCCGCATTGAGCAAAATGATTATTGCTCGCATATGGTGTGCCTTGTTGGTTAATATCCCCCTCCCAACCTTGACCATTTTTAACGAATGCTTTTACTTCAAACCAACCGTTGAATGCTTTGCTACAATCCATTTCTACTTCCAGCAACCAGTAATGTGCTCCCCATTGGTTGAGTGACATGACGCCAAAACCCTCGCTGTCGTAACGTTTTTCCGCGCCCCAGTTAGCAGGCCAAATATTGGTTGTCCAATCCAGCGGACTCCCTTGGGCACCACTAGACTGCCTAGTTTCAGCCCCTAGCCAATCCAATCTGTTATCAGCCACTTTCCAAGCCGAAGTTGTCATGTTTCGCATGTTCAAATGCTTGATAGGTAAAGAGCAAAGAGTAGGATCGGCGCCGCAATCAATCCCTCTCTGCAATGCTGCGGCATGATCAAGACCACCTCGAACGAACATATCCTGACCCGATTGAGTTTCAGCTTTAATAAAAACTAATGTGCGTTGCCAATCACCAGTCTGCGGTGGGGTTGTCAACTTACTTTGATGATGAATGGCTACGGCATCCATAGCTGCTAAATTAATTTGTGCGTAACCGTTGGTATCAACTTCGATGCTTTTACCTGCGCAGTTTTCTTGACCGATACCTCCACTTAGCACATCACAATAGGTTCCGGCAGGGAGCCCTGTTTGCAGGCTTTGAACCATACTAGAAGATTCCCGGTTAATGGCGACAAAGCCTAAATTACCGCGAGAAAAAGCAATTTGGTTATTACCGTTGTCCCACCAATTTGCCACAGTCCAATTGCCATTAGTATGATTTCTAAACTGCATTGCACCTGCAATCATTGGGCGACGATGCTCACACTGCCATAATTGACTAGTACAATTGAGGTTACCATTTTGATGAACAGGCACCGAAGGGCCACCAGCATCAGTGTCACCATTAAATTCATAACTAGACATCACTTTAGGATAACCATAAGGATACGCCAGCATGAATACATTCGCTAAATCGTATAGTTTACCATCATGAAAGGTAACGATAGATCCCGCACCACCATGCCCACGCTGGTTATCATGGTTGTCTGTAAATACTACGGCTTTATAACTTGGCATCATGCCCCAAGCTTCGCCAAAGCTTTTTAACCAAGCCAGTTTGCCTTGTTTAAATGTCTCGCTCAGTTTAATGCTGTACTTAAACTCGGTGACTAAGCCATTTTGATGATATTCAGAAGCAGAAACCGCCTCACCTCCTTGATCAATCACCTCTTGGAAAACGACCGCTGGTTGATTCAGCTTGGCCAACACATCGCCAATATCACTTGCAGGCATGTGCTTGCTTGCATCCAGCCTAAACCCCGCCACGCCCAGAGATTGTAAATCGCTCAAAAAGCCCGCGAGGGTATTTTGTACGTAGCTCGCATCGGTGTCTAAATCATGAAGCCCTACGAGTTCACAGTGCTGCACTCGCCATGCATTATTACCGTAGTCTTCAGGGTTTATTGCGCAGGTCTCATGAAAATCTTGTGGACTATAGACAGAATATTGTTTGTTGCCAAAGGTGTTACCTGCAACTCCGGTGCCGTTGCCATGGGCCATGTGGTTTATAACGGCATCAACATAGATATCTACTCCGGCAGATTTACATCTCGCGACCATATCGGCAAATTCGGCTCGACTACCACTACGACTCGCAATCTCATAACTGACTGGCTGATAACGAGTCCACCATTGATCCCCTGTAATATGCTCATTGGGTGGTGATACTTGCACTGCAGCGTAGCCATTTGGCCCCAAAAACGTTTCACACTCCGTAGCAACATCAGCCCAAGACCATTCGAATAAATGAACGAATGTTGTTGAGTCGCCGTCAACGGCATGTGCAGGTGTAACGCAACTGGATACTAACAACACTCCCGCTGCAATTTGGTTTAGTTTTATATTTTTCATTATTGCGCCTCTTATTCACACAAGATTAACAATATAGAATTCCTAGCTAAACAATCTATTGAATACGTATGCATTGGTTTTACTAACAAGTAGCTGTGCTAAGAGTCAGCATAAACACCGAGTAGTATTTAAATTTCAGCAGTGAATGAGCATCTCAAGCAACTGAAGCCATGCACACCATGTGCGACAACAATTAAATTGCAATTAACAAATTAATATTTATTAAACTATTACTTAAACACGCAATTAAGATCTAAAAAAACAACATTAATTCATCGTTTTTTCTTATTTTTAAATTAAAAACTTAAAAATATCGCAACAATAAGAATTAAAATTTCCCTAAGTTTCTGTTTTAGGTTACGAATTTTTTATGAGAGTCATTCCAAGCTGCAAAACATCAACTACACTCAAATGACATCTTTGTATAAAAAAACCACAAAGTTGTCATCCGAAGCAGTTCTATAAATATTATCAACCTAGTAACTGAACCACTCAGGGGTCATTATGATTACACAGCGCTCACTGTTAAGCCGTGTTCGTAAGATTGTCTCTAACAGCTGCATAGCTGGCAGTATATTTTTCGCCTTAACCTCATCCGCATTTGCACTCGAAAATTGGCAAAAAGTCGAAAGGCTCACACCAACTGACGAAACAACAAATGCTGATGAATTAGTTTTTAAAGTCACGTTTGTTAACGCACATTCCGTTGCGCCAACTGCCAGTGACTTTACGATTCTAGGCGATGAGAAAGACACCAATAACGACACAACTATTGATACAGGTAGTAAAACAACTGCATCAATCACCCAAATCACCGTCGACTCAGGTAACAGCTCAATTTACCATGTTACGCTCTCTGGAGGTGACCTTGCCAGCTACAACGGTGTCGTTGCTTTATTGCCGTCGAGCAACTCGATACGACCTGAAGTGTTCGAAGCCTACTACGTTAGTAACGGCACTGAACTCCCAGCCTCTGATAAGCTCATTGTATATGACTACGCAGATCAAACTAGTGAGCTGGGCAATGGTTATTTTGGAACAACTGCTGCAGAAGCAAGAACTACAGCAGATGCTTTATGCAAAAGTAAATTTCTACGCAAGCACAACCGCCTAAACAATATTATTGATAGTTCTGCTTCAACAGCAGTGAGTAATGGCCCGGTTAGAGCCCGTGCAGTAATTTCATTCTCTGCATCCGATGATATAGCCAGTCTTGACACGAATTACAGTCTACCCAGTGTCAATGTTTATAATAGCGGAGGCACTAAGCTTGCTGACACCAATTGGGATGACTTTGTCAACGGTACACTCAGCGCCCTCAACAGTAACGCATCCGACATGTTAGAAAATTCGGGCAACGTTAAGTATTTTTGGAGTTTCTCTGATTCAGGAGGGACATTTAATGCCGCAAACAACTGTTCGGGCGGAACCTCACCTTCGAATACCGTCAAAGGTGTTGCCAACCAAAATGGCAGTTGGTATACCCTAATAGGCAGTGTTCCCTGTAACAACGCACTAAATTTAATATGTGTCGCATGGCATGAATCAGCCTATTTAGATGCCAATATCTCCAATACCGCACCTACAATTAGTAACTTACCAGCAAGCTTTACGGTGACAGAAGATGTCGCAACAACAGTTGATCTATCTGCAGTCGTTTTAGCTGATAACGAAGATGACAACTTAACGGTTACCTTGGCACTGGACAGCGGCACCATCGCAAGCACCGACGGCAATGGAACAGTGAGTAGCGTCACAGTGGCGGGAAGCGGAACATCAAGTATGACATTAAGTGGGTCAACGACTGCGCTTAATAGCTACCTCGATGTAACGACTAAACTCAACATTACTACTGCAACAGACAACACAACGGCAATGACGCTCACGGTTACACCGAATGATGGTACCGTTGATGGTGATGCCGCGACCAGTACCGTGAACGTCACGGCTGTTAACGATAAGCCTACGTTTACTTCCACTGCGGTCACTGCTTCAACTGAGGACTCAGTATACAAGTATTCAGTCACAACCAGCGACCCTGACAAAGATGCCGTCACCGTTTCTGTCTCAGCTAGTACTCCGCTTCCAAGTTGGCTAAGCTTGAACACCAGCACAGAAGCAACGGTGTCTACATTTGCAGGTCAAAGCTCCGGTTATATCGATGGAACCGGGACTGCCGCCTCATTCAAATCACCTTATGATGTTGCAACTGACAGTAATAACAATGTCTATGTCGCCGATTACAGTAACCATGTGATCCGTAAAATTACACCTGAGGGCGTTGTAACTACTCTAGCGGGCTCTGGGACCGCAGGTTCTGATGAAGGCACTGGTAGTGCTGCTTCATTTAACTTTCCCAAAGCCGTAACGGTTGACGCCTCTGGCAACGTTTATGTTGCCGATTCCTCAAATAATAAAATCCGTAAGATCACCCCAGCAGGAGTCGTGACCACCTTTGCAGGCAGCGGTTCTCCTGGCAGTATGGACGGAACTGGCACAGCAGCCACTTTTGCCGCGCCAACGGGTATCACGATTGACAGCAACGGAAATTTATATGTCGTAGAAACGAACCCTCATATCGTTCGTAAAATAACCCCTGCAGGTGTTGTAACTACATTTGCTGGCAGCAAAGGCTCTTCTGGGTTTACCGATGCGACTGGCACATCGGCAAAATTCAACTTCCCCTATAATGGCGGTAGTAGTAGCAATAACGACCTATTCATTGCTGACCGCAATAATCACGCTATTCGTAAAGTCACCTCAGCAGGTGTTGTGACTACGTTTGCCGGAACGGGTTCAGCAGGTTCAGCGGATGGCACAGGCACGCAAGCGAGCTTTAATAAACCTTATGATGTAGCACTAGATAGCGCTAATAACCTTTATGTATCCGAGCAAACGGGGCATACAATTCGAAAAATCACGACCGCAGGCGAAGTAACTACTTTTGCAGGAAGTGCTGGAACATCAGGAAACACCGATGGTTTAGCGAGTGTGGCACGCTTCAGCCAACCCTTTGGTATTGCAGTAGACAGCAATGGCATCGTTTATGTTGCAGATACCGGCAACCATCGAATTCGAAAAATATCACCGGCAGAGACGACGTTGACGGGTACGCCTAGCAATGACGATGTTGGCGATCACTATATTTGTTTAATTGTTTCCGACGGTACTGAAACCAGCGAGCAATGCTTTACCATTACGGTTACAAACGTCAATGATGCGCCCGTTGTCGCAACGAATACGGGTTTAACCTTAAATGGTGGTACAACAGTAAACATCACGAGTTCAGCTTTGTCTGCGAGCGATGTGGATGATAGTGGTACAGGTTTAACGTATACAGTAACTACCTTGCCAAGTCACGGAAGTCTCTTTGTAGATGCAAATAGTAATGACAGCTTAGACAGTGGGGAAGCACTCGGTAGCAATGGTACATTCACACAAGCTGATATTGAGAGCGGTAATCTTTTTTATACCCACGACGACTCTCAAAATGCGAGTGACAGTTTTGTCTTTTCACTAGAAGATGGCTTGGAAGACGGTGTTAGCGCTATTACCAATCAAACATTTAGCTTTGTTGTTGAACTAAATAAAGCACCAGTTATTAGTGGTACTCCAGCGGCGACCATCAACGAAAATGTTGCATATAGTTTTACGCCTACCGCAACTGACGAAGATAACAACACCTTAACATTTAGTATCACCAATAAACCGAGCTGGGCAACCTTTAGCACCTCAACTGGTAGTTTAACGGGAACACCTAGTTATACCGATGCAGGTGCATACAATGGTATTGTTATTACAGTGAGTGATGGAACAGCCAGCGATACCTTAAATTTTGATATTACTGTCGTCAACGTGAACCGCACACCAAGTATTAGCGGAACACCAGCGACCAGCGTTAATGAAAATAGCGGTTATAGCTTTACTCCAACCACCTCTGATCCTGATGGAGATACACTTACTTTCAGTATTACCAATAAACCAAGTTGGGCTACCTTCAGTACCAGCACAGGAGCCTTGAGCGGCACGCCAAGTTTTACTGATGCTGGCGACTACAACGGTATTGTAATAACGGCCAGCGATGGTAGCGCAACACAAACGCTAAGCTTTAATATTAGTGTTGTAAATGTGAATCGGGCGCCATCTATCAGTGGTACTCCGCCTACTTCGGTACTTGAGGGTGGTGTTTATAATTTCATACCAACCGCAAGTGACCCTGATAATGACAACCTAAGCTTCTCTATTGCTAATAAGCCGAGCTGGGCATCATTTAGCTCAACGACAGGATCGCTAACTGGAACTCCTAACTTCGAGCAGGCAGGTATTTATAGTGGTATAGTGATCACGGTAAGTGATGGTAGTACCACTCAAAACCTAACATTTTCTATCACCGTAAACGATGTGAATCGAGCTCCCACCATCAGTGGAGCACCTGCATCTTCGGTAAATGAAGGAGTAACTTATAGCTTTACCCCAAGTGCTTCCGATGAGGATAATGATAATCTTACCTTTAGCATTACCAACGCGCCTGATTGGTCAACATTCAGTAGTACAACGGGTACACTATCTGGTACTCCTACCTTTAATGATGGTGGTGAGCAATATAACATCACAATCAGTGTTAGTGATGGTAGTGAAAGCGCAAACCTTAACTTCACACTAAGCGTGGTCAACATCAATCGCTTGCCAACTATCAGTGGTACACCTGGCGTGAAAGTCACTGTGGGAGAAAACTATAGTTTTATACCTGCAGCAACAGATGAAGATGAGGACACGCTAAGCTTTACTGTCACTAATAAGCCAAGTTGGGCAATATTCTCAGTATCAACTGGTGAGCTTTCTGGTACACCATCAGAGACGGATATTGGTACGACTAACGGTATTCAAATCAGCGTTAGTGACGGCACTGACAATGCGAGTTTACCGTCATTTAGCCTTGAAGTAGTTGCCGAAAATACAGCGCCAACGGGTGAAAACCTCACGCTCAGCGTTACAGAAGATACTTCATTGACTATTCTGCCGACATTACAAGATGCTGAAGATGACACCTTAACGCTGACAATTGGTAATCAGCCAGCAAATGGGTCATTAACCAGCAGTGGTACAGGCTGGGTATATCAACCAGGAGCTGACTTCAATGGTGACGATAGCTTCACGTATTCAGTGAGCGATGGAGAGCTGCAAAGTGATAGCTATACGGTTTCATTAACTATCACAGCTGTAAATGACTTACCCATTGCAAATAACGATAACTTCCAGCTTGATGGGAGCGCCAATAATACGTTCACTTTGAATGTGTTAGCTAATGATACCGATGTTGATGGTGATACCCTCATTATCGAAGGTGTCAAGGCAAGTTTAGGCAGCGCCAGCGTAGTAGGCAATGCTCTGCAGTACACAGCTCCGAATAACTTCGCAGGTGCAGTTACTTTGAACTACGCCATTCGTGATGGGAAAGGTGGTCGAGCTAAAGCAAACGCACTATTAGAAATAAGTGGCGCAACCAATGGCGAGCCTCCTGTTGTCACCGCCCCAGCAGATTTAGAAGTTAATGCGACGGGACTATTTACCAAGGTAAATTTGGGTATTGCGACAGCACTCAATAGCAGTGGCGAGCCTTTACCTGTGACCCTTACTGAAGGTAAAACCGTATTTGCACCCGGAGAGCATAATGTTTACTGGCAAGCCACAGATGCAAACGGTAACTTAGGAACAGATCAACAGCTGCTGAGAGTGAATCCAATAGTGTCGTTGAGTAAAGACAAAACCATTGCTGAAGGCACCAAGGTAAATATTCAAGTGCTGCTAAATGGCCCTGCCCCGCAGTATCCTGTCACAGTCGACTACACGGTGACAGGCAGCGCAACATCTGGAGTGGATCATGACTTGAATAGTGGCTCGGTAACGATAAACTCAGGTACAAAGGCCAATATTTCAATTCAAACTGTTGCAGATAGTGAGTTTGAGGGCGATGAGACGATCACAGTCAGCTTGAATAGTGGTGCTAACCTTGGTTCAAAACGGGAAACTACTATTACTGTGAGCGAACAAAATATCGCGCCAGATGTCTCGCTAATGGTGACTCAGAATGATCAAAACCGATTAACCGTTAGCCAAGATGAAGGAACTGTATCTGTCGTTGCAACGGTAACCGATCCAAATGTTGACGATACTGTGACGAGCGCATGGAGAGTTACAGGTATGACTTCCGATCAATATACGGAGGATTCGCTACAACTTAGCTTTGACCCTTCAGCTCTACAACCAGGTACTTATAAAGTAACACATACCGCTACCGACTCAAGTAGTGCACAGGATAGTGATAGCGTATTTATCCAAGTGACCCAGTCACTACAACAATTGTCTGATACGGAAGATACCGATGGCGATCTCATTCCTGATAGTCAAGAGGGTTACGCCGATGACGACGGAGACGGGATCCCCGATTTCCAAGACGCGATCACCGAGTGTAATGTTATGCCTCAAGAAGTGATTACGCAGGATGGTTTCTTAGTTGAAGGTAACCCTGGGGTCTGTTTACGTAAAGGCGAGTTTACCGCAAGCGGTGAAACTGGTGGCCTACTCATGACAGATGATGAGGGTAACTCACAACTGGGCAGCGATGATGATGTGCAAATCACCGGCGGCTTATTTGACTTTATTGCTTATGGGCTCCCTAAAGCAGGTCAAGTATATCAGCTAGTTATGCCACAGCGTCTACCTATCCCAAGAGATGCCGTTTACCGTAAATTTAAAGCGTCATCAGGCAGTTGGGTTAACTTTGTGGAAGACGCAAACAACCTTGTGTTTAGTAGCGAAGGTGAGCCAGGTATTTGTCCGCCTCCAGGAGATGAAAGTTGGTCTGTGGGTTTGACTGAAGGACATTGGTGTGTGCAGCTTCAGATAGAAGATGGTGGCCTTAATGATGACGATGGTGAAGCAAACGGTAGTATTGTGGACCCGGGAGGTGTCGGTGTACTGCTCTCAAATAATCAGATGCCTGTAGCGCTAGACGATGCAATTAGCATGAAGTGGAACACTAATATTACTATTGACGTTTTAGCGAATGACACTGATGCTGATGGAGATATGCTCAGCATAGCAAATGCTTCAGCCAGCTTTGGCGAGGTTCAGATCAATTCAGATAACACCCTGTACTACACACCAAACACAGGCTATGTCGGAATTGATACGATAAATTACGCAATAACTGACGGGAACGGTGGAACCGCAGGCGCAACTGTAGCTGTTACTGTCATTGCTAATACAGCTCCTTTGGCAGAATCTGACATGGCAACAGTTACAACCGGTAAGCCTGTAACCATTAATGTTCTAGCAAACGACAGTGATGGTGATGGCGACGCCCTGCAAGTCACTGAAGCGACAGCACAGCACGGTAGTGTCGCTATTAATGCTGACTATAGTCTGACCTACCAATCGAATGCTGGGTTTGTTGGCAGCGATATCATCACTTATACGGTTTCAGATGGCGAAGCAAGTGCGCAAGGTGAGGTAAATATTACTGTCAACAAAGCGCCTACTGATACCATCACTAACAAGAGTGATAGTGGTAGTATGCCGTTATGGTTGATTTGGTTCAGCCTCGCGTTGGTGGTAGTTCGCCGTTGGCAGGCTGTAGCGCGTTAAGGGTCTTAACAAGTCAAAAACCATATGATAAAGGGGTAATGAAGTATCACTTCATTACCCCTTTCTTTATTACGATAAACCAATGTGTCGAAAGAAGCGAGTACGATTAATTGCTCACTCATCCAAACGGTATTTTTTTAAAGTCGCCTTATAAATTCCATTCACCTTAAGTTGTAAAAGACCCTTATTAAACAATTCAATAACTTCTGCTGCTTTTGGATTGGATTTGCTAATCCCAATATGAAGTGGCCACTGTGCAATGGTCGATTGATGTACTTTAAGGCTATGAAATTCATCGTATTGAGCCCGCAAATAGGCAAAGGCAAGCTCGTCACTTACTACGGCTTCTACTCGCTGCTTATTCAGGAGCGATAGACAGGAACTCAGGTTGGTGAGCTTTTCTAAGCGAACTTGTGAGATCTGAGCGAGCGCAATTTCAGAACGGAAACCCCGAATAGCGCATACGCTCAACCCTTTTAGATCTTCCAAGCTTTCAAAGTCGATATCAGACTCCGCGTGCGAAATAAGCACAAGGCGATTGCTGTAGTACGGCTCACTAAAAACAAAACGCTTATCTCGACTGTTAGAACGCCATAAAGCGGGAATAATATCAACCTGCCCGTTTTCCACCATTCGCATGGCTCGACTAAACGGCATAGTAAGCATTTCAAAATCTTGATTCTCAGCTTCAAATGCCGCGCGTACGAGATCCACACTAAAGCCAGAGCGTTCATCGATAATATACGGCGGCCAGATATTGTGAGCACCGACAATACTACTTGCATTCACAGGTGTTATGAACGATACAGCAAGAAACAGGAGGCATGACTGTCTTAAACTTTTTATCGCCATATTCATGTTCTCCTGTATTTATTTTAAACAAGCCGCTAGCAATGTGTTTCTCTTTAATACCAATTGAGTATAGCGCAACTATCACGCCACTAATTAGACGACAATCCATAAAACACTTCACTCTAGCGCTCTATATATGACATGAAATTCAACGACTTTTGTCCTTCAACACACAATTTAGTGTAAACCAATGTAAATAGACCGTGAAGTTTAATTGAATTGTCATCAATAGCGCTTAAAATGCTGCGTTCGAATAAAAATTCGAATAATTATAATACACGGGAAAATAAAAAATGATTAAAAAATCTATTCTAGCTTCAGCTATTGCATTAGCTTGCCTAAATGCACAAGCAGAAGTGATTATCTCTGAATACGTTGAAGGTAGTAGTTATAACAAAGCCATTGAGCTCTACAATGGTAGTGATGAAGCTGTTAGTCTAACAGGTTACTCCGTCAACTTCTTCTTTAATGGTGCAACAGAAGCTCGCACGAACATAGAGCTAAGTGGTGAACTTGCGGCTAAATCAACTTATGTTATTGCTCATGCTGACTCAGCAGCAGAGATCATCGCAAAAGCACAGTTAACAAACACAAGTAGCTGGTTTAATGGTGATGATGCCGTTACGCTTACGCTCAATGGTGCAGTTGTTGATAGCCTAGGCCAGGTTGGTGTCGACCCAGGTAGTGAATGGGTTGATGGCGATATTAGAACAAAAGATAAAACGCTTGTCAGAGATCCTGCAATAACAACTGGCCGCACCGATGCAACTTCTGCATTTGTTGGCACTGGACAATGGCTTGCACTTGCGAAGAATGATTTTAGCAACCTAGGTATCCACATTAATGGCGGTGACGTACCTGAGCCAGAGCCAGTTATTTGTGGCGAAAATAATACCTTGATCAGTGCCATTCAGGGCGCTGGCGATGCAAGCCCATTAGCGGGAGAAACGGTTGAAGTGCAAGCTGTTGTCACTGCAAGCCTACAATCAGATGCAGGGCTTGGCGGCTTCTTCCTTCAAGAAGAAAGCACTGACTATGATGCTGATAATAATACTTCCGAAGGTATTTTTGTCGTATATACCGCAACTCCAGTAAGCGCAGGAGATGTGGTTAAATTACGTGGTAAAGTTGAAGAGAAGTATGGTCAAACTCAACTTATTAACGTCGACGCAGTCGAGCTATGCGGTTCTGCAACGGCTTCAGCGACTACCGTTACTTTACCTGCAGAGAATGGTCTTGAAGCCTACGAAGGCATGTTGGTTTCGATTTCAAATGAGTTGGTCGTTAACGATACATACGGACTTGCACGTTACGGCGAAGTACGCTTAGCTACTGAACGTTTGTACCAAAGCACTCAAGTTGCAACTCCTGGTGACGCAGCAAACCAGCTAGAAGCTGAAAACAAGCGCAAAGAAATTTTACTTGATGATGGTTCATCAGTACAAAACCCTGACGTTATTCCTTACCCATCACCCACGCTAGATGCCTATAACACTTTACGACTGGGCGATTCTGTGACGGGCCTTGAGGGTGTACTGGGATATGGTTATAGCCAATACCGTATTCACCCAACAACAACACCAAACTTTGTCCATACTAATCTACGTACAGAAGCACCTCAGATAGAAGAGCGTGGAGATTTACGTATTGCAAGCTTCAACGTATTAAACTACTTCAATGGTGACGGTCAAGGTGCAGGTTTCCCAACTTCACGAGGAGCTGACAATCTAGAAGAGTTTGAACGCCAAAAAGCAAAAACGGTTGCTGCAATTTCAGCGCTCGATGCCGATATCATCGGTCTACTTGAAGTAGAAAATGATGGCTTTGGTGAGTTTAGTGCGATTGCCGACCTCGTTAACGCTTTAAATGCGACAGACTCTGCTAACACTTACGCATTTGTAAACCTAAATGTTGACCAAGTGGGTGGGGATGCAATTACATCCGGTATCATTTATCGTAGTAACAAAGTAGCTGAAGTAGGCACGCCTGCATTTACCGAAGCCGTACCATTTGATTACGGTAACCGTCCTCCTGTCGTACAAACTTTCAAAGAGGCAAACGGCGAAGAAATCTTCACTGTGGTAATGGCTCACTTACGCTCTAAAGGCAGTTGTTCAAAAGCTGAGGGCTTAGATCAAGACCAAAATGACGGTCAAGGTTGTTGGAACCAAACTCGAGTCACTGCGGTTAATACCCTAGCGACTTGGCTTGGCACAAATCCGACAGGAGTTGCAGAAGATGATGTGATTATTCTAGGTGACATGAACGCGTACGCTCAGGAAGATCCAATCAACACCTATGTAGAGAATGGTTATGCCAACATCAAGCAAACGCTTCATGGTAGTAGCTTAGATTATTCATACGTGTATCAAGGACGTATCGGTAGCCTAGATCACGCCTTTGCTTCAAACACGATGATGGAAAAAGTAAAGTCGGTAACAGATTGGCATATCAATGCTGACGAACCCGTCGCGCTAGACTACAACACTGAGTACAAGTCAGATACTCACAAAGCAAGTCTTTACGCAACACACGCTTATCGCGCATCGGATCATGACCCCGTGGTAATCGACCTTAACCTTGCTAAAGAGCCGACGATTATTGAAGGCGAGTTTACAGGCCTTGCAGGTTGGTTCTGGTGGCAACATCGCTCAATCGAGCTACCAGCAGGCTTTGATAAACTAGAAGTATCTATCACGGGTCAAGGCGAAGCAGACCTGTATGTGCGCCATCAGAGAATGCCAAACTTCTTTAAGTACGACTGTCGCCCATACCTTTGGGGGAGTGAAGAAAGCTGTGTATTTGACGAACCTGCAGAAGGTAAATGGAATTTCCGCCTACGCGGTCTATTCCCTTACTACAACGTAACTATCAAATACAAAGCAACAAAAGCGAATTAATCGCTGCTTTAACGTAAAACCCAAGAGCCAAGGCTCTTGGGTTTTTCTTGGCCTTTTAACTTACTTTAATTGCCACCAATCAACCATACTTTCAGAAAGGGCACTTATTCTCTGAGTTAAAAACTATAAAATGTCCGATTATCGCCGTTTCGTGTTGCCACGACAGGCTGGATTAATATCAGCTATAAAATGACGCCAACACTTTCTGAATAAACGGCCATTTTTGTTGAGTATATTGCTCACGATCATCTTTGTATTGTTGCGCTAATCTTTGCTTTAACGCACAGTACTCAGCGCTTAAATCTGATGATGCTCTTAATTTATCCCTAAAAGAAATGCGCTCTTGCCAAAGTGCACTATCGAAGGGAACAAGGTGTAAGTGATGGGTTCTAAACTCAGGCGTTGGTTTGCAAAACCAGTGCATTACGTCAGCTTTATAGGGGTAATAACAATAACCGTGTTGAGTGAGCACTTGGATGGCTTCTTTTGACGCTTCTAGTGACTTAACACCCACCATAATATCTATCACCGGCTTAGCAACCATACCAACCACCGCTGTACTACCCACATGCTCAATACCACCTTCAATCCAATGGCATAGCAAAGGCGCTAACCTTAGCTTTTCATCTTGGAACATCCGTGGCCAATCTTGATTATATTTAGAAAGTGAAATAGCTTGGTCTGCCATTGAAAGGAAAGTCCTGTAATTGCTTTCAGTTTGGTTTGGAACAGTATACAGCTAAAGCTAATCATCACTACCACACAAACGCCGCGATAGATGCACTATTGAAGTAGGGCTAACACTGACACCTACCATAATTTGCATTTATGTTATGGTGGGTGTCTGCTATTTGCAATCTAAAGTCTTGATTATTCGTGTATTTCTTGTAGTTGTAATGTTTGCTTTTTTTGGGTTTAATGTTTGCAATTAGAATTTGACAGGTGCTTGTAATGCCGCACCTTTATGTAGTGAGAAGTAAATATGTTTAGAACTATGGTTGTTGTTTGTTCTCTTTTTCTGTCTGGTTGTGCGCAATTGGCATATGATGCTAAAAAGCCTTTGCCTGAAGGACATGGCTTAGCTTTAGCCCGTTTTAGTACCTCTGGCGATATTGGTAATGCTCAATTCATTACCCGAAATACACAAAAAATGCTAGACAACTACAGCTTTGTTCTAAAAGACACCCGGGAAAAGTTGATTGTTCTGCCACTGCCAGTGGGGACGCACGAAATTGACCAGGTGTTATATATGCAAGGATCCAAATTAGTTGATCCCGACTTAAACTGCCTTGGCACTTTTGATATAGCAGAAAATAGCCTCAACTATATCGGGGATATCCATTTTCATGTGAATGACTACGATAACTATATTTTATTTTCATCGCATCCTTGGAGGGTGCAGGTTAAAGAGAACTTCGAGCAAGCGCTTGAGGAGATAAAAACACGGCATCCGGAAATTGATACCAAATTTGCCATCAAAAGCGACGTGGTTGGCCCATTTTCATGTGAGCAAGTTGAATAATGCTAGGTTAACACTGACACCAGCAAGATTAGGCTAACACTGACACCCACCATAATTTGCATTTATGTTATGGTGGGTGTCTGCTATTTGCACTATTTGTACATACCTAGCGGTCGTTCAGCCAACTCATTCCTGCCCTAAAGCTTGTTAACGTAGTAACTTTAATAGAGCCTCTGGGCAACGCATTGGCTCTATTTATTACCTTTAGCGAGTTGGCATTAAGACCGCCTTTAAGCGAGGAGTTAACATTGAACGGCATACATCAACAATATGTATTAACACTTAAATACCATACCTTTTCGTAAAGGCACTAAGTCCTTGAGGAGTAAACTGAATTACTCTTGAATCCAAATCTTGTGTTGCCCAGTTGCGATTCATAGCATCGTCTAGTACCCACTTACCTAGACTGCCAGCCAAGTGGCTTCGTCTTTCGCTCCAATCTAAACATGCTTTACATATTGGTCTGCTTCGGTTTTTAAATGAGCTAAAATCAACGCCTATGTTGCTAAAAAACTTTTGCCCTGTTTTCGTCAATATAATCTCGGTAGAGTTTTCAATTAGCCAGCCGTTGTCCACCAAAGCATCGAATAACTTTACGCCTAACTCTCCTGCTAGGTGGTCGTAGCAAATACGGGATTTTCTCAATCTCTCGTTTCTAGGCCCAGTTGATATCTTTGGACTTGATACAGATACGCTAATATTAAGCATTTGCTCAATAAGTTCAGCGACTTGGATATTTCTTAGCTGAAAATACTTATGGCGGCCTTGCTTCCTGACGACTAAAAGCTCGCCTTCAACTAATTTCATTAAATGGCTGCTCGCTGTTTGAGGGGTAATATCTGCTTCAAGTGATAGCTCTGTTGCCGTTAGCGCTTTACCACTCATCAAGGCTGTAAGCATTTTAGAACGAGCTGTATCTCCGATTAAATTTCCAATATAGGCAATATTAGGTTCCACTCTTTTTCCTTCACAGTTCGATCGCCATCGAAGTATCAAAATTTAATGACGAGTAGACTGCCAAAAAACGAAAACGGAGACAACCACTTTGAAAATTACCTGTTGTATTGAATACCAACTTGATCCCTTCAAATTGGATATGTTTGAACAATACGCTGAAAACTGGAGCAAAATCATTCCCGTATGTGGAGGAGAGTTATTAGGGTATTTTTTACCTCATGAGGGTTCAAATAATAAAGCTTACGGCTTAATCAGTTTTGATTCTTTGGCTGATTATGAACGCTATAGAAGCAAGTTACGCCTGTCAGAACTTGGTAAAAGCAACTTTCGCTTTGCCCAAAGGGAAAAGTTTATTGTTAATGAGAAACGTACGTTTTTGCAGGTTGTACGCTCAACTTACAAGCGAGATCTTGAAGGAGAAAATACATGCTCGCAGTGATTTTTGAAGTAACTCCGAAAGAGCAGGGAAAAGCGCTCTATTTTGAAATAGCGCAGGCGTTGAAAAGTACACTCAACGAGGTTGATGGCTTTATCTCTGTTGAGCGTTTTCAAAGCCTTTCTAATCAGGATAAATTTTTATCCTTATCATTTTGGCAAAACGAAACGGCGCTCAAACAGTGGAAAGAGCATTTTGAACACCAAGTCGCTCAGAAAAAAGGAAAGGAAGAGCTTTTTAGCCACTTCAGAATAAGAGTGGGCTATGTTATTCGCGATTACGGCAGTGAAAACCAAGTAACTAAGTAATTGTCAGGAATTAAAATGAATATAGAACAATACGTTACGTATACTGTGATAATTACGGTACTTTTGGTGTCACCAGGACCCTCTGTGTTACTTTCTATTAATAATGGGTTGAACCATGGGAAGAAGCTAGCTGCGCTTGGCGTTTTAGGCAATGTCGCTGCATTTCAGCTCTTGTTGATTCTGAGTGCGACAAGTCTGGGAGCTGTCATTCTAACATTTAGTGAACTATTAACTTTTATAAAAGTAATTGGTGCTGGTTATTTATGCTATTTAGGTATTAAGGTATATAGTTCGTCAGTGCCTCAGCTTGATACTGACAGCTTTCAGTCCTCTTTACACTATCAACCATGGCTGATTTTTAAGCAAGCACTTTTGGTTACATCTTTGAATCCAAAAGCATTAATTTTTGTATCGGCATTACTACCTCAATTTATTAATCCAACCGTTTCATTAATGCCACAAGTTGTGATGCTGTGTATTATCAGTGCATTGATTCATTTCACAATTTATTTTGGTTATGCAGCACTTGCTGAAAAGGTAAAGCTGCTAGTAGGCGAAAAAGGTCGAGGCCGATTCAATAAAGTGAGTGGCGTAACATTTTTAATATTTGGTATAGTTTTAGGGCTATCTGGTTCCATTACTTAAATGCCTGTTAGCCTTTCCTAAATAATTAAAAGGATAGCATTACACCCACTAATTGAACTTACAGCATAGAGCTGACATTCGGCTCTAAAACGTTTTTGTCTAGCTTCGAGTTAGTCGGATCTGGGCTGACACATTTTTGCCCAAACCGTGTTTTGGCGAACCCTTCAAAATAGCGATTAAAAGCGCTTTCAACAAAGCCTTATTTGACTTACTTTTCTTCATGCTTAGAACTCTAACTATGTGACTAGGTTTGGAGTTCCACTACTTAGAAAGCTATTTCTGGCAATAAGTTAGCCATTGTGATAAAAAATCCGTAAGTAGAATATCGAGACGATTCACGGCAGAAAAACGACCGAATCGCTCGTAGGTTACGATTGTTAAGCGAAAACATGGATCACGATAAATTTCAGAAATTAATACGGCAATTATATTCGACTGTTGATGAGCTTGAAGTCATGTTCCCAGGAAGGCATTTCACGCCAGATGGTCACATGGTTGGTAGTATTGGAGAATGCCTCGTAGCTGAAGCGTATGGATTAAATCTAGAAACTGCATCTAACAAGGGTTTCGATGCAAAAACGCATAATGGCAAGCAAGTTGAAATAAAGGCTACACAGTCAAAAATTGTTTCCTTTCGTAGCGAGCCAGAACACACTATCATTATCAAAATATTGCCCAACGGCACTTTTGAAGAAATTTACAATGGCCCAGGAAATCTAGTTTGGGCACAGTTTTCAGGTAAAAAAATTCCAAAAAATGGGCAATTCCAAATAGCGCTAAGCAAACTAAAACAGCTAAATAAGCAGGTCTTCGAGTCTAGTCGTGTGCCAAGAATCAGTTAACACGTCAATTAACTATGCTTCTTCGGTGCTGAATTGTTTTTGTCCATGGCGGGTTATTAATATAACCCACCTTTGCCCCAAAATAAGCTAGAAAATTTTGCTCAAAGGGCTAACAGCACAGTTTGCGTCTTGCTGTAAAACATGAGTATAGATACATTGTCTAAAGGATTCATGCGTATTCAGCATTACGGCTTTTTAGCCAATGCATGTCGCAAGCGAAAGTTAGCGCTGATAAAGTCGTGGGCGTCATGCACATGCAGAGCAAAGAGGCCAAAGACAGGAGAAAACGTGACATTAATACCGAATTGGCCTTGTCAGCATTGTAAGGTAGGTATCTTGCGGCTAATTGGCGTATTCAAGTTAGATGCAACACCGACCAAAGTAGAGCGAACGAGTTAGCAGCTCGATAGCTGAGCAAAATCAACTGGTTAACCTACTTAATTGCTCAGGCTAGCGGCCTTTGTACGCTAAAAAAACATAATTGCTTATTAAGATAAATTTAGGTGTAATGAATACATAATAAGCGCTGAGCAATGCAGGGAAAGCTTAATTAATAATAGACTAGCTGTTCAAACCAAATGATTTGGCTAATGTCTCTAAAAAGCAAATTCCCATAGCATAAATAACACCAACTCTGAGACATCGAGCGTGTAGCGGCTCAGTCCAACAAGCGATTATGCAACACAAACTTCGTGTCGCATAAATACTAAAATATTATACATCTAATTTTACTAGGGAAGAAAATGGCAATACCTCGTGTTTTCATTAGTTCTACTTGCTACGATTTGAAGCATATTCGAGAAAACCTTAAATATTTTGTTAGAACTATTGGTTATGAGCCTGTTTTGAGTGAGGAAGGCGCAGTATTTTATAACCCAACAATGCATACCCATGATTCTTGTTTGTCAGAAGTACCGAATTGCCAAATGTTTGTTTTGATAATAGGAGGCCGTTATGGAGGGTTATTTCGAGAGGGGGACAACTCGATAACAAATGAAGAATATAAAGAGGCAATCAAAAGCAAAATCCCCGTGTTCGCACTGGTAGAACAGTCTGTTTACTCTGATCACTTCTTGTACACAAAGAATAAAAACAATAAAAATCTCAATCATAATGAAATAGTTTACCCTTCTGCAGACAATACGAAGATCTTTGGGTTTATTGACCAGGTTCGTTCAAATTCAATTAACAATGCAATTGTTCCATTTCGAGATTTTTCAGATATCGAATCATATTTAAGGCAGCAATGGGCTGGAATGATGTTCTCGTTTTTAAGCAACCAAAATGAAGAGAATAGAGTTTCAGATATGATGTCTCATTTAGTTGGTGTAAGCGATAAAATTGAGTTTCTATCCACTCAAGTGTTGAAGTCTGTTGGCTCAAATGAATCCAAAGTTCTAGTTAAACTACATGATTTAATGTTAGATAGCGAAGCGATTAAAACCCTTTTATCTACTGGTCACAAACCTACCCTTATTGATATCTTGACTTCAACATCATTGAAAGAATGCTCTCTGTCATCAGGGGGGGAGTTGATTATAACTACTGGAGAAAATTACGTGACAACTTCAGCTGGTGAAATAGATGAAATGCACTACGAGATGATGGAAGAGGAGTATTCTCGATTAAAAGCAAATATCAGTGAATTACTAGCGAATGAAGGTATTACTCAACAAAAAATACTAGAAGTTTTGCGGGACGATGTATAACACATATGAACCTTATCCGGTCAATTAAGCATAACGATTCTTTTTAGCTGCTTTTAAGCAGCTAATTTGTATTGGCAACGCTTAAACCTGTTCAACTTCGTTATGTCGGTTAACCGTTAAATCGTTTACGGCAAACACATATAGGGGCGTTACGCCGTAATCTCTTATTGCGATCTCATCGCTGCCTAAATCGGTCGATACAACTTATCGTTTAGGGCCACTAGACATTCATCGGTTAACCTTAATCTTGCACTACTCAAGGGGATGGCTCATTCGTCCAGTTAGTTAAAGGCTCAGCTAAGGTGTAAACGATTCAATTCATTGCTTAAATAAATGCGCACCAATGGGGTGTCTAATCAAGGCCAAATAGCTTATTACTTCGACAATACTTACCTGTAAAATTCAGCTATTACTGACAAAAACACAAATAATGCATGGTTGTTCGTGCTTATCTAGTTAGGTGTTGAGCTCACCCCATTGTGCGACTTAGCCTTTTAAAAAACGTTCATCGTCGAATACCGTTTTGTTCTTAAGCATAAAATAAACACAACGACCGAGCTTATGGGCGAGCACTGAAAGTGCTTTGGCTTTGCTCATGCGTTTTTGTAATTTGTTTAAGTAGCACCGAGCTTTGTCATTTCCACGTAAATAAAGTACAGCGGCTTCACTGAACGCCCATTTCAAGTGTCCATTTCCAATTTTATTGCCGCTGGTGCCATAGGTTTTGCCAGCAGATTCTGCTTTGCACTTAACTGGTCGACAATAAGATGCAAATTTTTGTACAGACTCGAAGCGGTTAATATCACCAATTTCATACAAAATAGTCATGGCTAGAATAAGACCAATACCTGGTATGGTACGCAGTTGTGCGTAATAGTTTGGTTGATGCTTTTTAGTTTTGCTCTCTAAATAATATTCAAGTTTTTTAAGCTCTTCTGCGTAGGCATCGAGGATGGCTAGATCAAAGTTAACATTGCGTTGGACGGCTTGGTCATCAAAACGCGTTTGGAATTCTTGTCGAACACATTTGTTCTTCATATGTAACTCGAGTGGCGGGTAGTTGTACTGACTATTTGTGTTAACTATATGCGCTTTCAGTTGTGCGCCATGCTGAACCAGCCGTGTTCGTCTGCGAAGTAAATCGCGTGTTGAACGCATATTAGCAGGATAATTGTGAGCCAGCGGGAAGTTGCCACCACGCAATAGACTAGCGATTTTATAAGAGTCAATCTTATCGTTTTTGGCTTTACCACCGTGAATAGCTTTCATATAAAGCGCATGACCAAGCACAAAATCAATATCATGTTCAGCACATAAATCACTCACCCAATACCAACAATGCATGCATTCAACACCGATAACGATATCTTCGAGATAGGGCGAAATCAGTCTAAGTAATTCATGTTTATCAGCTTTTATTTTCTGATGAACAACTTTATTACCTCGCTCATCAATAATGCAAACGTATAAAATGCGTGCATGAAGGTCAATTCCACAATAATATTTATGAAAAGTAGTATAGAATTTCATTGAGCTTTCTCCTTTGGGTTTCGTCGCCCTGAAGTTTAGCTGTTCGCTAAACTTCGGGGAGAAGGTTCAATAAGTATCAAGGCCGTTAAACCAGGGACACAAAACAGCAGGCTTGTGCTCCTTCGTCGCCAGTTTAAGCCTGCTATTTTGTGTCGTTTATTATGGCGTTATACGTAAATAAGGAGTGCGTGTGAAACATCTAATAGTTTTATCTTTATCTCTAATCTTAGTGGGTTGTGGTGTTACTGGGACAGCAAGTAAAACAGAATTCCCTTTATTAACAAACGCTCCTGCATTTAGCGCCAACGTAAACTCAGTTTCACTCATAGTTGATAAAAATACAGCTGACAATGAATCATATGGGGCTTTTAATTGGGGTAGCTTTGATGAAGCAGACAAAAATAATATTCAACAATCAATCTTGAATACCCTTAACAAAAATACTTCAAACGTATCAAAAAAAGCTAAAGTACACGCTAAAATCCATCGCTACTCACAAATAATTACAAATGCAAGTTACGCAAGCTTTGTTATTGTTGATTGGTGTTTAGAAGTAAATGGTCAAATTATTCGAGATGAGGTGTTTTATGCTGGTCATAGCGATGAACTAAATATCTTTACTGGTAAATCTTTAGGTTGGGCGAAAGGACAAACTCACAAAGCAATTTCAAGTCGCATTATTAACCAGTCCATACAATTATTGTCCGAGCCTACTCTTCAAGACGCCTACCCTGAAAATAACGTATTTTTAAATGCTAAAGACGCGGTAGCTGCTTTGCCAAAACAACTTACTTCAGTTGGTGTTGCAGGTTTCTCTGGTGGCATGTATTACTATGTAGGTCCTACGACTGGTAATACTAACTTTAATCAAAAATCAGTTTATCAAAAGGTTAACTGGCAACAAGAAATTCAGTAAGCGCAAGTTACGTATAACGAGCGCCTCAACCAAGGACCTAAAAAGCTTGGCTTGCGTCACTTCGTTCCTAATTTTACGCCTGTTAGGCGGGCGCTAGCCCATAGAAATTTTTATGCGAAATTCACCTAGTACGGACGTTCACCCAACGCGTTTTTGTCCAAATATAAGTTGGATAAGCGTCCGTGATCGCAATTGGATTTAAGGTAATAAGTTGCTGTTGAACGGCCTAGTTTGGAACATATAAAACTGTGGGATTTTATTAAGCCTTTTACCCGAGCTTAAAATCTAGCTTGTTTAACTAAACTACTGTTTTGCTCATCACTACCACATCAACGCCTCGGTAATTGACGTTTTCGAGCGGTTGCCAGCCGAGTTTCCGGTAGAGTCCACCTTCTGGGTGTTCCGTTTGTAAATATAACGTTTTAACACCGAGTTTAATGGCTAGTCGCTCTGCTTCTTTGACTAAGCGTGAGGCCAACTGCTTTCCACGATAGGGCTTGTCCACATAAACGCCACCAATCCAGTGCTCTTTATCTGTGTAGATACTCATTTCATGAAATTTAAGCTGCACGACTCCTGCGACTGTATCGCCATCCAGCGCGACGATTACACAAGGAATACTAGAGTCGTTAAGGTAGTCTAAAAGCTTTTGCTCAAACCGCTCTACAGAAGCCTCTTCAACAATGCCTCCCCACTCGTCAAAGTACCACTTGGCAATAGTTGGTATCAGCGCTTTGTGCTGCGCTAAAAGTTTAAATTCCATTTTAATTCCTCAAATAAACATAATACTGACAAAGGATTATCACTCTCTTACAGTAACCACATTCCGTTCCCATTACAATTCCAGATAATGAGCTTTGGTTAATTGATAGACATAGATATCATGCTTTTCACCGCCTATATCCAAAAAGGCTTTTAGACGGTTTTTGCGTTTCATCCCTAACTTGAGCATCAACCGTTGCGATTGTCGATTGCCTACAGCGCATATTGCCTGAATGGTATCTACAGAGAGACTTTGAAAAGCCTCCTTTATCAGCGCTGCTGCAGCCTCATAACCGTAGCCGCAACCAATTTCACCCTCCGCTAATCGAAATCCAATTTCACCAACCTTTTTCTCTTCGTCGACATATTTAAAAACTAGCTCGCCAATCAGTTTTTCTTTTTGTTTATTCACTAAAGCCAAGATCAAACGCTCATCGACCGCACTTTTCCAAGGTTGGCAAGCTTGAATTAGCCTCTCTTTTGCCGACTCGAGTGTGGCAGGCGCACCGATATATTTTGACGTATTTGGATTTTTCCGATGGCTGTAAACCGCATCTAAGTCATCCATTGTCATTCGCCTTATGGATAAACGCTCTGTTTCAAACTGCATTGTTATTTTTCCCTATCCTAAGATCACATACATAGCCACCAATCTCATAGATAAACGCTATGTCGCAGAAGCTCTGCATTCTATTACTCTTTACAAACCGGCATAAGGACAGTGCGTAAATGCCGCCAGGTTATAAACAGTAACAGCGCACAACCAAAAACGAGTGCCGCGAGTGACTCTACGCCACTCAGTAACCACCTGTTGACCAACCAAGCCACGCAAGAGAAAAATAACAGTTCAACCGCGCCGACTAGCGCATTTGCTGTTCCTGCTTTCTCGGGATGTAAAACGCCAATAAGATGCATATAACTTGGAAAATAAGCGCCAAATACAAACATAATCGCAGCATAAGCAAGCAAAACAGCAAGCGCACTACCACTTGCAAATAGCAGCAATAACACGCTGACAACAAGCGCTGGCCAAGTCCAAATGACGATATCTAAATAAGCGCGCTTACGCTGCAATACCTTAGTTAAAATTGACCCTATGAGTAAGCCAAACATGGGGATCATCATCGCCTGACCTATTGCGTTGGCTTCCAAGCCAAACTGCCGTGCCAATAAAAACGGCAGATACAGTTGAATGGTGAGATACAAAAAAGTAGGCAACCATTTGAGCGACGCGAGGGAAATAAACGAGCGGTTTAACAATAGATTTTGATATTCATTAAAGAGCGCTTTTGGCCTCAGCGACATAGTAATTTTACTGCTCTGCTGCATAGTTTTATAACCATAAATCAGTATCAAAATATAGTAAGCGAACGCAAACCATGACATCCCCTGCCACCCTACCCAGCCAGATAAAACGCCAGCTAAAAAAGGGCTGCAAATAGCAGTAACACTCACCGACATTGATAGCGTCGCCATCGCGCTTTTAAGTTCACTACCCGATAATCTTGCAGCAAGAAGCGTTCGACCAATTAACACCGGCGACGCAGCACCAATGCCTTGCAACACTCGACCGATAAAAAATACCTCAGCGCTAGATGCAATTGAACAAAAAACTGTGCCTAGCAGTAAAATACCCAGCCCACTCAAAAATAACGGCCTATCACCAAACTTATCTCGTAGCGGCCCAACCAGTAGTTGCGCAGCTCCTAGTGTAGTGAAATAGCTAATTACTGCCGCTTGTCCTTGACTAGGCGTAAGCTGTAAGAAATCCGTGATATTAGGTAAAACAGGGATGTAGATTTGGCTTGCGATTTGAGAGCAAGACATCAGCAAAACAGCTAAAAACACAACTTGAAACACGTCAATCCCCTTGAATCTACTGAGGATGATTCTATCGAGCTTTTAATATCCAAAAAACAAGGTAATAATAAAAACACTTATTCTTGCTAGGAAATAATTAATGGATTGGCTAACCGGAGTGCGGAGCTTTAGCAAAGTTGTAGAGTTTGGCAGTTTTACTCGTGCCGCAGATGAAGAAGGTGTTTCAGCATCTGCAGTGAGCAAGCGAATTGACTGGTTAGAACAGCAGCTTGGCTTAACGCTATTTATTCGTACCACTCGTCAAGTCAACCTCACTGAGGCTGGGGAGCACTTTTTACCGAAGGCTTCTCAATGGCTAGCGCAGTTTGAATGTTTAACTGATCACGGACAAGCACTGAATCAAGCACCATCTGGTAGCTTAAAAATCGCTTCAACACTCGCAGTAGGCAGCACCATTTTAATGCCAAATATCGCCTCATTTTTAGCCGAATATCCCAAATTAAAAATTCATCTTAATGTCATCGCCCCTGGCGCGCACCCAGACCTTACTCACGATTTAGTGATCACACGCTACTATGAAGCTTTTGACTCAGCCTCTCATAAAGGTAGCCGACTCATTGATTATCAAATGCAGATCTTTGGTGCTCCTCACTATCTCAAACAGCATAAGCCTATCAAGTCCCTTGATGATCTGCGCCAACATAAAATGCTGTTAAGCAGCTACTACCACAAGCTAGGTGGGATTATTTTAGAAAATGGCGATGTCTTCCAGTTTGACAACTATAACTTTGTCTCTGATCAACTCGACGCTATGCTGACAGCAGCGGTACAAGGTTTAGGACTGGTATTTATTGCGCCTAGCTATGTGAAAAGGGAGCTCGACCAAGGTTTGCTCATACCTGTATTGCCTGAAGTAAAATCTGAAGCAAAACAATTATGGGCGTATTATCCCAAGACAAACTACACACCCTATAAAACCCAACTTTTTATCGAACACCTTAAAAAGCACCTGAACTCAACAGATTAGAAAAACTAGGCTTTCACATTTGTTCACAATTTTAGTACAAAAAATCCTCTAAAGATCCGGATCCATATGGTAATTTAGGGTGTTTACTCAATTTTGTAGTACTAACCAAGTATTTCGCTGCATAGTGCTACACATAATAATTTAAAGGACTAACAATGAGCTTTAATCTTTTTAAAAAAACCACACTGGCAACGCTAGTCTCTGGGCTAGCAGCAATGAATGCACAAGCAAGCCTATCGCTTAGTTTAGATACCATCACTAACCCAAAAATAGATTGTGATACAAAAATTGAATTATTAATGGCGAACGCTGCGAATGGCGAAAGTGACAGTTTATTACCTGCCGAGTCTATGCTAGATGTACTCAACACCCACTGCTACCAAGAGCAAAAAACTACAAATGAAACTGACCGGACCCCACCAGAGATAAGGTCAATCCTCTTAACCACGAACTCTGTTAATGTAAACGATGGAGAAAAAACCGTCGATATTACATTAAGATTTTACGATGAAAGCGGTGTAAAAGGTGCGCGCGTTTATTTATCCCCACCGACAGGGTTTAGTTGGGGGAGCAATAAATCAGCAGTAGCTTCTAATTGGCAGAAAACAGACGAGCCGGGAGTTTATGAGAGTAAAGTGAGTTTCACTTTCACCGATGCAGATGTTAATGGGAAGTGGTTTTTAACCCTAAGCCACTTAGTTGACGTAAACAATGCCGTTCGTTTTTGGCTACGTGAGAATGAAATTCAAGCTGCAGGCTTTAACCCATATATCGTTGTCACGAATGATAAAGTCACTGAAGGCATTAACCCTGAAATAAAATCTATTACGATTTCTGACACTGAAGTTGATGTAAATACAGGAGATAAAACGGTTAATATAGCCATAGAAGCTTATGACCATTCAACAATGTCAAAAGGTGTAATTAGAGTCTCACCGCCTAGCCAATATAAATCTCTTGCCATAAAATATGCTGAGTCATCTGATTGGCAAGAAACGGACGTCGAAGGGGTATATCGTTCAAATTATTCATTTACCTTTACAGATAAAGCGTTGCCAGGTGAGTGGTTTGTTGCCTCTGCGATGCTCACTGATAGCAATGGAAATATTGGTGCTTACAATCGAGGTCACTTTAATCAGCTCGGTCTACCGTCTGTTGTTACGGTTAAAAATCAAACTGAACTAGATATTGCTCCTCCGAGTATCGACAACGTCGCTTTTTCGTCAAACCAACTCACTTCAACGAATGGCGATCAAGATGTTACCCTAACCGTCACAATGTCAGATGTATCAGGCATGACCAAAGGTTACTATGCTCTTAGAGCACCAGAGGGAGCTGAAGCGAAAGATAAACTCTTTACTATAGAGCAATGGCAGCAAGGCAATGACCAAGATGAGTTTGTCGGCACTACCAGTGTGAGCTTTAGTAACGACGACTTGCAAAAGGGTAAAGGGGTTTGGCAACTGGATGCAAATATTCAAATAGACTCCGCAGGCATATATAGCCAAGGTGCTTATGCGCGAGAATTAACAACGTTAGGCGCTACACCCTACATCTTTGTTGACGAAGCGCAAATAAGTGAAGTTTCAGTTAAGAATATAACGGGAGCAAAGCAGCTAAAAGCAGGGACAAGCACTCTTGTCACACTGGAAATAACTGAAAATACACTATCCAGTTTGCCGCGTCTATTTGATCTCTATCTAGACTCAGAGGCCGCATTAAAGTTTGATTTTCACTCAATAGATCAAGAATATATGGTCAGCTGTGAAGATCTAAATAATCGTCGTTCATGCCGCTTTAGCAATGGTCCTGATGTTGAGTCAGTTCAAGTCTCGTTTAAGGTTGCGCCAAGTGAAGCTGGCGAGTTTGCACCAACTATCCGGTTCTCATCAGTAGCTCCTGAATTAGACTACTCAAATAATAAAGCCACATTTCAGGTGACAAGCTTTGACCTAAAGCAGTTTAATGTCGTGTTTAAGAACTGGGATGGAAGCGTGCTTTCTACGCAAACTATTGAAGAAAATAGTGCTGCTACGGCTCCTCAAGTTCCGCCCAGGGAAGGTTATACATTTACAGGCTGGAATAACGACTTTAATGATGTTAATCAAAACCTTACCATTACGGCACAATTTGAGATTAATAAGTATCAAGTGAAGTTTGTGGATTGGGATGACACAGTCATCAAAGCAGCAGAAGTCGTTCATGGGCAAGCAGCAACGCCACCTGCAGAGCCACAGCGAAATGGTTATGCTTTTACTGGGTGGGATATAGCTTTTGACAAGGTCACCAGTGAGTTAGTTGTAAAGGCACAGTACAAAGCAAACACAACTCCAACAACGACCGATAAGGAAGATAAAGGCAGTTCGGGAGGTGCATTTGGCTTTTTACTGGCGATGCTAAGCACACTGTTGGCTTTTGGCAGACGCAGAATATCTGCATAACCTGCAAACCTCACTTCAACAGCATAGCGAAGCGTCGCTATGCTGTTTACCTTCACCAAATCGCATGATAACCATATCAGCCACTTCGATGGATTCACCTGCTGCCTGTGCAGTGATCATGATGCGAAATGGTAACCCAAGTACAGATGGTAAAACACCAAACGATCCTGATGGCAATGTAGATAGCATCGTTCATCTTTAATATGGCTTAGAGAGCACCTGAAGGTGCTCTTCTCCTCTCCCGAATTCCCTGCTCAATAAACTATTGTTACAAATAAACACACCCTACTCTGGAGCTGATACTTAATATGTTGCTAAACTGAGTACAACAATAATAAACGAGTTTTACAGGTGTACTATGTCATTACAAAAATGGGGAGGTGTCGCGGCACTCACAGAAGCCGCGACTTATTTGTTTGGTTTTGTTTTATTTTTTGGGGTATTAGACTCAAGTGAGCACAATACACCAGCGCTTTATCTAGATTTCTTTGTGCAAAATCGCGATACCTTTTTTCTTGGTTATATCGTGATTGGGATTATCTTCAGCTTTGCCCTGATTGTGTTGGTGCAAGCAATTCATCAACGCTTTAGCACAATGTCACCTGACTGCATGAAGTTTGCTAGCATTGTAGGCTATATTTGGGCGGCGATTGTCCTTGCCAGTACCATGATTTTTTTAACTAGCATTGAAGCGATTGCAAAATTTCATGAAATGGATCCGACACTTGCGTTAACGATCAATCGCACCATTTCGATAGTGGTAGATGCACTTGGCGGTGGCATTGAATTAGTTGGTGCGATTTGGGTGTTAGCAATCAGTTGCATCGGTCTCAAACATAAAATATTTAGCCCACTGCTCCATTATTGGGGTTTGCTTGTAAGTTTGGCTGGGGTTTTAACATTATTTTCAGGTTTATCTTTCCTTGCCAAAAACCCATTTTTTGAAGTTACCACAGCTATATTTGGTCTCGGACAAATCCTATGGTTTATAGGGCTTGGCGTCCTACTACTCAAAGAAAGTTCAACGACTTCGCCGCGATAACCCGCAACCTATTCACAAGTTTGCCGAGCGTGTTGTTTCCTAAACTCGCCCGGCGTAACCCCTGTCTCTTTCTTAAACGCCTTATAGAATGAAGAGCGGGCGTTAAAACCAACGTCTAGAGCAATCTTTAGCACGGAATCTGCGCTAGTCAATAGTTCCGATTTTGACGCTTCTATTCGCCATTGGTTTACAAAGTCGAAAAAATTTACCCTCAGCGTTTCATTTAATGTTTGAGAAAGATAATTGGGTGAAACGCCACTGGCATCCGCCAGTTTTTTAAGAGTTAAATTAGCATCCATATAGAGCTTTTTATCTCGCATCACTCGAGTAATTTTATCGACAATTCGCGCTGACTGCTCGCCACTAAGTGCTGATTTTCTGTATTTGTCTGGTGTAGTTTTATGCTTTGTAGCGTCCAGACCTTCAACCGCATGCTCAATTTTCTCCCTCGCCAAACCTACTGGCAACATCGGTGTATGTTGCATTGCAAAAAAGGTGACACACCAAATAAGTATTAGCGCCGTGAATACTTCCGCTCTCAGTGTCAGTAGCGCTTGGCCAAGCAAATTGGATATAGAAACAGAGAATAGCGCAAATATCCATATACATATCGCTGCAAAAACCAGCCTTCTGGTAGTGTAGAGCCGGCGGTCGTCAAGGTTAGAGTAATGATTTTTTAACTGCCTTTTGAAAGCCAGCAAACGCTTCATTATTACCGCAAGTGTGACGCTACATTCTATTAGCCAAAGGCACATAAGGACCAGCATAATGCCTGCAAGTATTGATGAATATAATCCGCTCGGATCCTCATCACTAACAAAGAGCGCACTGTGCTGCTCAGGAGGTAAAGCACCTATCGCGACAGATACTGCCATCGCAGGCCACAGTAAAATAAACGCGTTAAGATCTGCTTTACTGAACGCCTCTTGCCTTTGCTCTGTCAGCCCAGCAATGTACAACCTTAGTGTAGGACAAAGTACAAATAGCATCGGAAAGCCAATAACGGTGTACGCTTGATACCAACTGGGAAACAAATGGGGCACGATGACATTGAGGGCAAGTACTCCGCAGGCTGTAAGAAACAACATCAACGGCAGGCGATAAACACGCGTCTTTTTGTTTATCATTAGCATTGGCACGCTGAGTACAGTTTGCCCAATGAGCATTGCAGTGAGCACCATAACGATAGGATCAACCACCATTCACTCCTGAAACTTGAAACAAACCTATCCGTAATACTTTGTTTTTCATACTTTTAAATTTAAAGAACCTTAAATCATGTCCGCGCCTTTACGCAAGGACGACAGCTCAGCCAGTGATAGTTAGTCTTACTCCATCCCTTAGATAAAGATGAGGGAAGAGCTCTAACATCTGAATAGATAAGCCAATATGACTTAAGGAAACAAGTATGACAACTGCAGCAGCAACTGGTCAGTCAACTCACAGCGCCAATACACATAAAAAGGTCGCCACACTGTGGTTATTGGTCATGTTAAATATGATTTATGCCGATATTTTGGCCTTTGTCTCCGCATTTATAACTCCTGGAGTAATAGAAACGTTGATGACGGGCTATTCCGGCTCGGTCAAATTATCACAACCGCTACTACTGATCTCTGCCATTCTTATCGAGATCCCAATTGCAATGATTTTTCTGTCTCAGTATCTTAACTATCACCTAAACCGAGCCTGCAATTTAGTCGCCGTCGTATTGACCTTTTTGTTTATACTCGGTGGTGTTGAAACAGATCCATTCTATCTATTTCTTGTGGCTATTCAGCTCAGTTTACTTCTGACGATCGCTTGGACAGTGATTAGGTGGCGAATGCCGCACGGCTCCAATCAATACAACGCTATAAATGAGTAATCAAAACATACTTATTACCGCTCTCAAACCACGTTCAAAACAAACGCCACAACCAAACAATGACATTCAAAGGAGTATCCACAATGAAAACGAGTCACTTAATACCACTGGCTATGCTAATGTTTAGCGCCCTGACCAACGCCACCAGCCTAGAGCAAGGCCAGACTGAGTTCGATAACGGCAATTACCGCCTAGCACAGTCCATACTACAAGAAACCAAGAGCAGTGATGTTCGTAAGCCTTTAATGTTGGCTCGTATTGCGCTGAAAAGCGATCAACCAGACGTAGCACTGCAACACATAGAAAACGCTATCCAAAGTGAGCCTAAAAACGCTGAACTTTATTTCTGTCATGCTGAAGTCGTCGCGGTACTTGCCGAAAAAGCTAGCATTTTTAAGATCTCTGGCTACATCAAAAAACTCAAACGTTCGTTCCTTAGGGCCGTGGAGCTCGCACCAGATAATGCCAATTATCGTAGCGCTTTGATCAAGTTTTACCTCAATGCGCCCGCTATGTTTGGCGGTGATGAACAAGAGGCTATCAAACATATCAAGCAGTTAGAAAAAATAGATCCCTTCGCCGCACACCTAGCACGATTACACCTTTATGCGAAGTTAGATGATAAAGCCGCCTTTGCTCACTCACTCGAAACGGTATCAAAAGATTTTGGCACGGAACCCGAACTCTATTACACCTTAGGTATCGTGTATCAAGAACAAAAAGAGCTTGAGCCTGCTTTACATCAACTTCGTAAGGCAGCTCGAATGGAAGCAACGACGCCAGAGCAGAAAAAAGCCAAGTACCGCTCACTTGTACTTATTGGAACACTCAGTCAACAGCTAGCACGCCACCATAACGAGGGGGCAGCCGCCTTGCGTCAATACCTTGAAGAAGCTACCCCGAGCTACGATATGCCGGACAAAAGCCAAATCAAGTTTCAGCTAGCGACGATCGCCAAAGCCCAAAACCAAGTGGCAACTGCACAACAACTATTACAAGAAGTGATAGCCGAAGCACTAAGTAAAGCACTTAAGAAAAAAGCGCAATCAGCACTTGGCAAGTTAGCAAGTTAGCAATAGATCTAACTGGGTAACTTTTTTGTCACAGCTGTTGTAAATCAGGCTTTGTGCAGGTTTCATATTGCGGTGAATCTAATTTATACAAACATGGGCAAACTTTGCGCTTATTTGACAGACAAATCTTGCCCCTATCTCGCTCTAAGTTCTACTACCATCTGGGTAATAGAGCTTAGAGACTGACGAATTTACTTACCAAATAGCGAGCGATTAGAAGTACATACGCCCCTGTTAGCGAAAAGCTTGCAGCTAAAGATGCGTGCGTTACTAGCGTTTAAGCTAGTTACTCTCAACTAATTTTACTTTTTGCATCATGCCCTGATCTTCATGATCTAGAATATGGCAATGCAATACAAACTCTCCTGTGTACTGTTTTTTTACATCGCCAGTAAATCCAGGGAGTGATGTTGGATAACGATATTTACTGTAAATCACTGTATGTGGTGCAGTTTTAGATTGCTTCTCACCTTTGTGTTTATCGTCAGGCGAGTCGTTATCTTTTTCTATCGCCAATGTATCCCGCCATACCCATTGCTGCTCACCGTCAGGACCTATTCTTGACGCGTAAAATGGATTCACATGAATGTGGAAAGGATGCATTGGAGCAAGGCCTCGGGTACACAAATCCCATCTTTGCCATGTACCAAGAGTTAATTCTCGATTACTAATCTCACCATAAGGCTTGCCGTCAACAGAGAAAATAAGGTCTTTGGATTTTTCTTCGTCTGAAAGCTTATTATCATCAGGAAGCACACCATTATTAACGTCTTTATTCCCTATATTCTCACAGCTGAAATCTACTTTTTTGCTCTGTGCGCTTTTTATCGCTCTATCCACGGCAACACGTGAGCCCAAGTAAAACATCATACTTTCTTTATCCGTACTCTTGTCCATGGCTTTTATTTCAGCTTGAGTTGGTGCTTCATGGGCTCGATATTGCGCTAGCCCAGCGCTAGTTGGTAATACGGCTTCGGCCTTAGAAACGGGTTCTCCGGTTACCACAATTTGCATCAGTTCTGCAGTATCTTCTGGCACACCTTGAAGTGATTTTTGTGGCACAGAATCCAAATCCACTAGCCAGTAAACCCCTTCTTTGCTCGGAGCTTGATAAAGATAATCTGCTCGATATCCTGGCTGTAACGGCTCAGTTGAGGATACCGCACTGCTAAGATCCCATTTGTCCAAACGGCCTGTGTTTAAACCATCAACAGAGATCTGATTCAAGTAGCCTAATGGCTTAGGGTTGATATCCTGTTCCCAATTAGGTTTACGAACAACAGAAAGCTTAATTGTTTCACGTACACCAGCATGGATAAAGCGCCAACGCTGAATTTCATTGGGCCGCATAATTACTTTGGGTACAACCTGACCATTGATTAAGGTTCTCCGCTTAGTTTGTTGCCATTCGCCGGGACCAAAGATGTCAAAGTCTTTGCCGTCTATCTGGCAAACTGGAACACCAGCTGGTCGATTTTTAGCATCGTAATATTCGATTTGCCCATGACAGTCGTAAGCAATCTGTTGAAGCACAATAACTTGCTCTTTCTTGCCTTTTATCTGAGGTTGGTTTTGAATATCCTTTTTGGGATCTCCACCTTCGATAATAATGGCCCCGGCCATCCCGCTAGATACTTGAAGTGCAGTTGAACCATGTACATGCGCATGGTACCAAAAAGTCCCCTGAGGATGAGATTTTGGTATTCTTACTTCATATTGAAACCCTTTCCCGGGTTTAACTTCCAATAGTACGTTGTCACTTTGCTTGCTAGGTGACACCCACAGGCCATGAGTGTGGAAGTTAGTCACATTAAAATTATGCGGCGTGTTCATCTCCTCTGCATCCTCTTTAGACATCTTTATATCGGAGTGATGTCCTGCGTGTTCGGAGCTTGCACATAAATAATTTTGATCTTTTTTACCAGTATAACTCTCGCAAGTTGGTAAGCGATTCTCTAGGCGAAATCTTAAAATATCTCCAGGTGCCAGTTTAAGTGTTGGCCCAACGAGCGCACTCTTAAATTCTTTTTGATCGCCTTGCTTGTAAGCATAATTTCTTAACCAAGTATTACATTTGGCTATTTTGTTTTGTTGATACTGTACTGCCAGCGTAAAGTCTAGCGCTCCATTTTCTGACTTAAGCACATCAGGCGCAGTCAACGATTTAAGCTCAGGTTCAATATACTCATATTTACAATCATTTTGCTTTGACAACACATCGCTGGGGACGACACCAATTGGATTATAGTGTTCAACATCAAAGTAAACCGGTGTATAGCCTGAGTGGTTTGACTGACTTGATTGAGTTGAATGATTTGAGTGACCGATGTGCTCGCGTTTGGCATCCTCAACAACAGCACATGAAGAGGACAAGATAGCACTCAAAATCAGTAACATTGGATTTCTCATACGCTGCTCCCTAACGTTCATTAATATTGTGTTAAGAATATATAATAGTATCAATATTACAGCGCAAACATTACACTACATTACATTACTGAAAAGCATTCATAGTTACGGATCGCCTACCTTTTGGGTTGAGGTAATATGCTAATGATATTAAGTGACGCACTACTTTAAAACAGAAAAGTAGTATTAGTCGCCCGCCCCACACCTAGCGGTAACCAACGTACCGACTTGCATATAGACAAGGCAGCTTTAGATTGAGGAGCAGTCGGAGTGTCGGGAGCCTATTGTGGCTCAGGTAGCACTGGTGGCGTACTATCCATATAAGTCAAAAAGTTAGCCCAAAGAGTGTGAGTTCTGGTTTTAACTAATTCCTTACGACATTCGAGCGCCATCACACCGCGAATAGTGCCTTCTCGCCATTGGGTATATACCGCACCGCAGTGGGCATCGAGATAGCTTTGCCACGCCAACTGCGAGGCCTTAATCGCTTCCACCAGTTGCTCATCAAAGGCATTATGTTCAAGGCTTTTTTGGTAGTAACGTTCAAGTGTTTCAGTTCGCGCGTTAAGTTCGCTCATTGCACACTCATTGATGTCTATGGTTGAGATAGGGTTTTCACACACATCTCCTCCCGCCAACGCGATTTGGTAATTTAATAAAAACAATGCGGCCGCGATTAGTCTCATGGTATTTCCTTTTGTGTTTAACCTTTAATGAGTTTCAACATATTACCGATGGAATCGAAGTTAATTCCACCCATCAGCTCCGGATTATTCAACGCATAGAGGTAATCATCTATCAAGGTGCAGTCAACCTCGTCACGCAGCTCAACAAACCCAGCCCAATTTTCAAGTTCATCTTCGTCGATTTCACCACTGAGATACTTTGCCAATACCACACTTAACATCGCCTTGCTAATAATAAGCGATACTGCGCTGTTGTCGCTCAGTAGTATATTTAACGCCTGCGCTTTGTGTGGGCCGAATGTAACAAATTCGACCAGTGCTTGTTGCTTATTCATGATTTTTCTCCAGCTCTGCGACCAAGGCAAATAACTCACCCAGCCCAGCTTGCTGATGCTCGACTTCTTGCGCCGCAAAGCCTAAGCGAATATGACTTAAACTACTAGCCTTATCGAGGGTAAATTCAGGTTCACATTGTACGTAAATCCCTTTTTCACGTGCTTTTTCAGATAATCTCGAGACATCGCGTTTGCTGTTTACCCAATACGCCATACCGCCTTGTGGCACTTCAAAATCAATATCTAACTTAGCTTTAAGCTCGCTTAGGTGCTGCGCCATCGCCTGATGTCGTCCTTGATAGGCTTTGGTCATGCGGCGTAAATGACGCTCAAACCCGCCCTCTTCCATCCAGTAAGCCACAGCCAACTGGGTAAGCGCATCATTTTTGTGATTAAGTAGCTGCTTACGTGCCACCAATTGCGCAAGCACATCTGCCCGCGCACTCATATAACCCACACGAGCACCAGCAAACATGATTTTTGAAAAGGTAGAAATATAAATCACAATACCACTTGGATCGCTTGCCGCCATAGGCTGTAACGGTGGGCAGAGATAATGAAACTCATGGTCGTAATCGTCTTCAATAATAAATACGCCATACTGCTGGCACAGCTGATAAATCGCCATGCGCCTCGGTACAGACAATGTGACCGTTGTAGGATATTGATGCAGTGGCGTTAAATACAGCAACTTCACCTTATTTTGTTCAAGGCAGCGCGCCAAGGCCTCCACTTTAATGCCTTCTGCGTCTTGTGCTAAAGCAAAAATTTCAGCACCTGCATTGGTAAAAGTATGCCGCGCAGGAGGATAACCAAGCATTTCGATGGCAACACCATCACCTGGGTTTATAAATGCATTTGCCACCAATGAGAGGGCTTCTTGGGAGCCATTGCAAATCAGTAAGTCATCACATACCAACCCCCTTGCTCGGCGCAAATATGCCTGAATTTGGGATTTCAGTAACGCGCACCCCGCAATGTCTGAATAGTGAAAATGACTGACATTGGTTTTGCGACATGCCTTTACCAAAAACCGCTTAAACTCATCATAGGGAAAGGCATGAAGATCTGGTAAGCCCCCTGCAAAACTATAGCGGTAGGCCGAACGCTTAGTGCTGCTTACTGGTGTTAGTGTTTTAGCAAATTGCGGCACGATTCGTGGTGTAGAAGCCACTTTAGTGTCTATCTGTTGGCTACTGAAAATAGGCAGTTCAGTATTGACTCGATAGCCGCTACGTTCTTTAACCACTAGCCAGCCTTCAGCTACCAAGTTTTGTAGGGCATTCATCACCGTGTGACGATTCATACCATGTAACTCAGCCAGCTTTCGGGCTGAAGGAAGTTTGTCACCGGGAGTGAGCTTACCTTCGGTAATGGCACTGCGCAAAACATCTGCTAAGCGTTTATGTTTAGCATCGTGAGACTGTGTTTTTGGGCTAATAGAAATCAAAAGTGGTCTAATTAAATTATTAAATCTGGTTGTTTTATATCAACCAAAATCAGCGCAATATGCAAGCATTAAAAATACAGAATGAATGGAATATCGATGCTTTCAAAACAAACGCTAGAATCCAATCGCGTCAAGCTCACCCCACTTGAAGCCGCGCATTTACCTGAGTTATTGGCTCGAGGCAAAAAAACTGAGATCTGGAAGTGGGTATTTAACAATTATTGTCGCGATCAAAAAACCATAGAGCAGTGGTTTTACGGCTCTGCACAGTTTGATGAAAGCGAGCAACTGGTTGTTGCAATCATAGATAAAGACTCAGGTAAACTGGCTGGTAATAGCCGCTTGTTTAGACTTGATAAACTCAACCTAAGTGCCGAGATTGGCCATACTTTTATCGGCACTGAATTTCAACGCACGCATGTTAATACCCACGCCAAATACCTGTTGCTTAAATATGCCTTTGAAGCGATTGGATTGGTGCGTGTGCAATTTCAAACTCATGAATTTAACCATAAGTCTCGTAATGCCATCTCACGTCTCGGTGCCCATTTTGAAGGATTGTCGTTAAAAGATAGGCGCCTGCCCGATGGAAGTTATCGTAATACGGCACGATTTGCCATCACCGACGAGATGTGGCCTGAAGTGAAAGCAAGATTGGAGGAAAAGTTATGAGCTACCCAAGAAACTATTACGTTGAAAGCAATCCAAACATACTCAGCTCTGTGATCACAAAACACCCGCTGGCCACGCTGACAGTGATACAAAAAGGCAAGTTAAAGACGGTTTTTGTACCGCTAACATTAAGTGATGACCATGCTTATTTACTTGGACACGCAACAAAAGACAACCCGATTTTTCACACAGGCGGTATTATCCAAGCAATCTTTCACTGTGAAGATCATTACCTCTCACCCGCTGTTATCTCTGACATTAAGCTCCCCACATGGTTGTACGCAAATGTGATCGTTGAAGGTGAGCTCGCACTTATTGCTACTGATGTTGAAAAATACGCGTCAATGCAAGCGCAAATAACGCATTTTGAGCAGTTTTCAAATAGTGATTGGCAGCTTGATAACGTGCCTGCCAATCAGCGTCAGTCGCTGTTTAACGCCATTAACTTTTTCAAGATTAAAATCAATTCGATGCATGGCGCTTTTAAGTTAAGCCAAAACCAGTCGAGTGACATTCGCGCATTAATCAAAACACACTTAACGCCATCCAAACCAATATTAGCAAGTTATGTGTGTTAATTACTAAACTCATACTGCATTCATGGTTGAAGTGTTTGAATCTTAAAGACCAGCAAGCAATTTCTATCTCAATGCGTTATTTCAAAAACCTAATAACAAAATTTATTTTGATGATGCAGAAGTGGCCGGGCCTAATGGCGTTGTTGGCTTTTTGCAGTGGTATAGCGAGCTTTATTTTAGTTGAACGTAAAGAGTCGTTTTCACAGATCATCGCTCTGCTTTTACTCACCAGTTGGCTGTGGCTTATTATTGACAACTGGCTACGCGACCAAGTTGAACAACGCTTTGGTATTGTGTTGTCACCCAACTTTATGCGCTTTGCTCTGCAAATGGTGCAACAGGAAAGCCTGTTCTTTGCACTGCCTTTTTTCTTGGCTGCCACAACATGGAATCATCCACAGGCCGCGTTTACCTGCTTAATTGCACTCTGCGCGTTTATCTCCGTTGTGGACCCGATATATTACAAAAAGCTAGCTCGCCATAATGTGCTGTTTATGGTTTTCCACAATTTTGCTTTGTTTGTTGTGATTTCAGTTGCGCTACCTATTTTGCTTCACCTGACAACTGACCAAAGTATACAAATAGCGCTAGTGACCGCCATTGTGCTTACCCTACCGAGCCTTGGCAATGTCATGCCAAACGCAAGATGGTGGCGTTTTCCCTTATTGGCTCTGCTACTAAGTGCACTTAGCGCTGGTTTGTGGCAGTTACGTAGCTGGGTTCCCCCTGCGGCCTTACGGCTCAACGACATTGCGCTGGCTTATGAGGTTGATAGGCAGCAACGAAAGCCGGTGAACAGCATTCAACATCTCGATAGCCATTCGCTTCACGAACAAGGCTTGTACAGCTGGAGCGCAGTAAAAGCACCGCGGGGACTAAACGAAAAAATCTTTCACGTGTGGGTACACAACAAACAAGTGGTTGACCGAATTCCCTTAAATATTAGCGGTGGACGCGAGGAAGGTTATCGAGCTTGGAGCCATAAGAACAACTTTCCGGCCGACTCAACCGGTAAGTGGGAGGTGCACGTTGTCACCAGTTCAGGACAATTGATTGGCCTAAAAAAATTTACTGTTTCTCCTTAGGAGATCTTTAAGATATTACAACCAACTACTGAAGCCGAGGCGCGGTGATAATTTTATTATGATATGGTTAAGCGCCTCTTTTCTAACTCAAGGAAGTCTATGACTGATTTTTCCATTTTACCGGACGAAAACTCAAAGCGATTTGTTGCTGTGCTCAATAAAAAGGTTGAAAACGGTTTACCCCCCGTTTAGGCGCACTCGGTTACTCAAAGACCGCTTATTAGTCGCTTTGGCGATTAATAAAAACAACAAGATCGCTGTGTAAAACAGCTCCTACCCAGTAGTGAGTCATGCTTGTAGGAGGCGATTCACTCGCCGAGCAGTTTATGTTTCCCAACGAATTTTTGATGAAGACCCCCCACTCATCTCACCCACCAAAAATTCAATATAAAAACAGCAAGATCGCTGTGTAAAACAGCGCCTACCCGGTAGTGAAGTCATGCTTGTAGGAGGCGATTCACTCGCCGAGCAGTTTAAGTTTTCAACGAATCTTTGATGAAAAAAACCAGCTCTCACCAGCCAAAAATTCAATATAAAAACAACAAGATCGCTGTGTAAAACAGCTCCTACTCGGTAGTGAAGTCATGCTTGTAGGAGGCGATTCACTCGCCGAGCAGTTTATGTGTTTCGACAAATACTCGTTGAAGAATTTATCCCTCTAACCTAAGCCCAAAGCCCGACATAAAAACAATAAGATCGCTGTGTAAAACTGCGCCTACCTCAAGATGAAACCAAGCAAAAAGCCGATACTGGCTTTTTGCTCTTCGCATTTAACACTATTAAATAATTGTCTTACGGGTTCTTAGGCGATTGAAATTGACGTAAACCTCTTTACCACAGTCTAATTTAACAGTGAAACCCGAATACTCCTCTTTGATTTCAATGAGTTTTTCGTAATTCTCTTGGAAGTAGGTTTTCGTCGGAATGGATGCGTCTTTAAAGCTGATAAACGCGCCGTATGCCCCTTCTATGGTGGTGTCGCGGCTAACCTCAATCCAATCAAGTGCACGGTTTACATAGCGGTAGACTGGATTTGCTTGACCAAGGCGTTTGCTGTCGTAACTGCCGTCGTACTTTAACTCAGTATTCCACCAAGTTTGGTATTGAATGGTGTACTGCGCCGTTGTATACGGGAAGGCAACACGTTTCTTAGCATCATCACATGTATCATTGGCATAAAACTTACCCGAAATGGCACCTAGAGTGACATAACTAAATAGTCCAAGTGGGGCATTTTGTGCAAACAATAAAGGCGATGTGAGTGAACGCAATAGCGCCAACTTGCCTTGTTCGGTAAGGCCAGACTCACGCACGAGCTTTGAGGTGATTTTGTGTGGCGCTGGGGCGTCGAAGTCTGGTGTAAATGGTTCACCATCAAGGCTTGCGGCAAGCGTCCCCTTTAATCCCAGCTTTTTGAGGTTAGCCACAGAGTTTCGTGACCAGTCAGACATCAATGCTTCGCTATAGTTCTGCTTGGTGTCCGTGCCTGTCACCTGCACTTTAGCAGCAGGAAAATATTGCTTAGCAAACTGAATCAGCGCTTTTTCGGAGCCTTGCCAATAACCATACATGGTACTTGGGTGCTTTAAGGTCTTTTCGTAGCCAGATGACTTTTCACACTCGCTAACATCTGGGACCGCGTTGATTTTTAGGTTAGTACCAACTAAGTTCTCGGTATCCTTTCCCGTGTCGTTAATGGCATTTTCCCACTGGCTGAGCAACTGCCAAGTTGCTAAGTCTGTAGAGCCAACTGCCTCATTATTCCAGTTAATTTCAAAGCGGTGGATTTCTTCAGGTAGCTCAAAAGCTTTGACTCTAAACTCCGTCACTATTCCATAGCTTAACGCTCCGCCTCCGCGTAGCGCCCATAATAGATCTTCATTTTCAGTTTCAGATACCTCAACTCTTGAGCCATCTTGCAAAATAACCGTTGCACCAACGAGTGACTCACAGCACATTCCTTTTGCTCGCGTCCATGGGCCCCAACCACCGCCTTGAATATACCCAGCTAACCCAACCGTGGCGCAAGTGCCATGTGGAATGGTTAACGGTGGAATATCCTTGTAACCAGATTCTGCAAGCTTTGGGACTAATTGATAAAAGCGATAGCCCGAACCAATATGGGCAATATAATCGTCGCCTTTTTTCTCGATGGAGAAGTCTTTTAAACCGCTTAAATCCAGCAACACCACATCTGTGCCGCTGCACTCCCCTTCATGATCATGGCCACCTGAGCGCACCCGAATGGGTAAGTTAAACTCTATCGCTTCTTGATAGGCACGCATCACATCATCAGTATTGTTACACATTACAATCACCGAGGGCGAAAACTGAAATCGTGTGTTAAAGATAAGCGCTTTAGCTTGATATTCTCTGAAGCGCTCCATCGAAGTATCACCCGTTGGCAATAAAGTAAGTAACTGCTTTGCAGAAAAGCCATGTTTGCTTTCTAACGCAAGTATAAAACCTTGTGTCGCGCGCCAGTAGCGGTCAATACGCTTTTGTGCTTCGTCTAACTGATATTCTGGGATAGGTTTGCTGATTTGCTTAGGCATTATTGTTTCCTTGTGCTGTGTTCTTTCCACATGGACAGTCGTCCACTTTTTTACCCGTAATGGCTTCGGCGAGATCCTGTATCGCCGGTGCGAGGTCTTTTTTATCAAGATTTACTTTAATGAGGTACGGCTTACATGGATTTTCATGAAGCGTAGCAAAAACCCCATTTAGATCCGCGACGGTCTCTACATGTAAATATTCGACAAAATACGCGCTCGCTAATGATTTATAGTCCCAACGGTGTAAATCATCAAATGGTGCAAATGCGCCCGCAGGAGTAAACGCACAGATATCAACAAACGACTGCTCAATTGCATACACTTGATTACTCATTACAAACACTGCCGTATTGAGTTTATTATGGCTAATGGTAGACAGTGTTTGGCACATCATCATGAATCCACCGTCGCCCGCAACCACAATACTACGTCGATTGTCAGCCAAGGCTGTGCCAAGTGAACAACCGGTTTCATGACCTAACGATCCCCAAGCTGCGTCACTAATAAAGCGACTTTCTTCAATACCAGTTAAACGAGCCGCCATATAAAGCGAAGAGCTTTCACCTAAAATAAGGTTGAAGTCACGCACCTTCTGGCATCGGGCTAGCTGCTTCTGGTATGTGCAAAAGAAGTTTTCGTAGGTGATGGCATCGCAATCATGCACGGGACTGTTCAAATAGGGGTTTTCCGGCAACGAGCAAAGCGTACGATGCTGCATGGGATAATGCTCAATATACACCGTTAAATCATCAATAAACTGTGCTAAATCGATACCACCAAAACGCTCGCAGTTACCAATTCTTGCTTCGCCCATATTCACGCGGATCAATTCGTTGTCTTGCGTTTTTAACATGGTCAGGTAGTCATCAGTGAATATTGCCCCCAACGCTAAAATGCAATCTCGTTTGCTAACAAAGTCAAACGTTTCAGGCCATGACGCTTCACCCGCATAGGTGCCAACAAACAGCTCCTTCCCGAGCCCTTGCGCCTCACTTAATACTGATTTGGCTAGCGTGGTCGTGGTATACGGAATATTGAGATTACAGAGCAAGTTTTCGACTTCCCTTTGTATGCCAAGTCGCGTGATCTCTATGCCTAATAATACCAACGGCTTCTCAGCTTCTTTGAGTCGGTTGATTACTTTATCGAGTAAATTTGCCATCATCGTAGGATTAGATGCGGGTCTTGGGATCACTAAATGGCCATCTGGTTTATCACAAGCTGCGCCCCACACGTTTTGCCATGCTTCTAGATAAATAGGCCGCTTTTCACTCATGGCAAGGCGTAACACATTGTCAATAATGTCAGGAGCAGAAGCGGGATCCGAAAGAATTTCACTGGCGACAGTGACATTTTCAAACACCTTTTTATCTGCGCTATAGTCGCCGGTAGAGTGATGAAATAACACGCCTGTTTCTTCAATATCTACACGGTTTTCAGCCGACGGACTTGCCGATATAACGACAACAGGATTACGCTCGACATAAGCGCCGGCTATCGCGTTTAATACGCTGAACGTGCCAACGCCGTATTGCACCGACACCGCGCCAATACCTCTGTATCTTGCATATCCATCCGCCGCGTAGCCTGCCCCTAGTTCGGTTACATCGCCTACAGCGTCAATACCTGGAAAGTTGTCCAGTGCGGTCATAAATTCTTGCACATAGTCACCAGGCACTTGAAACACCTTATCAAGGCCCAACTGCCTTAACCGCCACAGTAAATGGTCAGCAACCGTAAAATTAGCGGTACTCATGATTAATACCTCGATAAGCGAATTCAGTGACTTCGTCCAGCGTGTCCGAACTGGCATTTGGCTGCTGCGCTGAATGCTGACACGAGCAGCCACCTTTACGGCAATCTACTGGTAAGTAGTTGTGGTGTGACTCAAGCCACTGTTCATACTGTGCTTTGTCTTTAGATAACCACTTCGGTGTTGGTAAAGCAAAGAACTCAGCCAATGTTGATTCAGCCGTATTTAACGCTCCTTCAACCCAGCCTTGTTCATAGGAGTACGCTTCGCCAACAATATAGATTTCTTCGCTTGCAACAGGGTGGCGCATTCTGCACATGATCTCATCGAGACGATAATTGGCTTTCCATTCATGCCAGCCACCGCCATAAGGGTCATCCCCCCACTCTTGATAGATTGCAGAATATGGCATTGGGAGTGCTTTTTGATTATGTAACGCTTGAATTTGGCGATGTGCCGCTTCAACCATCCCGGTGGTAATTTGATACTGATTTTTAGGTACTATCTCATTTTCGGTATAACCTTCTGCACCATAGGCTGGCATAAAGCCTTGGTAATGCTCGCCCTTTTCTAAGCCTTTCCAATAAGGAATAGTGCCAATATCATTGTATGAAGCCATTAGCAGCGAGTTGGTATTGGGCTCACCATAGGTATGCTCCACTTTACATACTTGTTCGCCTTTTTCGTTAGTCTCGTATTCAAGGCATTCTTTTTGGTCGCATTCCGTGCCCATGTAATAAGTTTGACGGATTGGTAAGTCAGTCACAGAGCGACCAGCAACAAGGCCCAAACTGCGCCACCAAGGTTGCTCGTAAGCCATAAACATCTTAATCGCTTTTTGGATAAGCACAGACGGAATGTTTTCTTTTAACCAAGGGTCGTCAAAGAACGGCGATTCAATCAGCTCAAGCGAGCGCCTTGGCATAGCCAAAATAAGCCGCTTCACTTTAACGCTGTACGCTGGAACATCTTTATCAACCACTTTCCCACTGCTGTTCACTTGTGTTGGTTGAAAGGTGAGTTCATAACGATACTCGCCACAATGATGCAGCTCAATTTTTGCAAGTCGATGCAACATATTAACGCGCTTACAGCGGTCAAGGCAGCCCGGTGCCGCTGCAAACTCTTCACATAACTTCAGCGGTAACGCCTGAAAACCATCTTTGAGGGTCTTAAATACTGTATCATCGCTATATTCAGTGGCAGGCAACTGAGTAACCGCGCTGGCATTCGCCACATTAGCATCGTAGCCCCCCGCTTCTTTCATAAAAAGGTATGCTTCGTTACTCAACACATGCTCAAGCAAGTTCCAAAAGCCAAAGCGCCAGATTTCCTTGCCAAACACTTTGACTTTCATCTGCTCTGCGAGAGACATATCGGCAAATCCCGGGCAGATGAGGTTCATGACTTTAACTTGAAGATCTTCCGGTCCATAGCCTCGCTCTGTTTCTTCAAGCTTGTATGGGATTTTGTCTGGGCATTCTGCGAAATCACGATATCTAAAATATTGCCCTCGCAGGTAAAAGAGGTTGTTTTCACTACCTGCTTCAGGGGAGCTTTCTGCATTTGAAGGGTATAACGGCAGCTTTGAGCCCATTGGGAAGTCTTTGGTTTGGAGCTTTAGCTCATCCACCAGCGTACTCACCATCACATGATCATCAGGAATAAAGCGCATTCCACCAAGCTCAGCCACGACGTTGGGTAACCCCGGAAGCGTGCGACTGTACAAACGACCACCGATACGATCGCTATACTCAAATAAGCCTATGCGATGTGTATCACCAAGCTCTTGTTGAAGACGCCATGCACTATAGACACCCGATACACCGCCACCCACAATGGCAATATCTAGTTCTTTACTCATCTTAATATGCTCCTTTAGGCTATTACTCTAAAAGCATATTTAAGGGTGGTGATTTTATCTATTACATCAGGTTACAAGGGGTTACAGTGCAATTATGGCTAGTATAAACATCGTCTTTAATAAACTAGCATCACCTTACTGGTTTCTTGCTCAGCAAAAAGCACCATTATGTTCAAAAAGTTAAAATTAAGTTTCACAAAAACAAAAGGTTGCTGTGTAACACAGCCCTACTCCGTAATGAAAACATGCTTGTATAAGGCGGTTCACCCGCCGAACCGTTATGAATGTTGACAAATCCAAAACCGTAAAGCTTTACCCTGTTTTGTACTCATCTTTGGCTTAATTACTCAACAGCCTTATCTCGTTTCTGGTGGGCGCGTTTGAGACATGAAAATGCTCAACTTCAACATCATTTCCAAATACTTGTGTAAGTAAGTCTGAAAATTGCTCTGAAGTGCGCTCGGGATCGAGCGTGTAAAGCGGCTTTAGCGCTTCTTTTTCTATGCCTTTTTGCTTTGCAAGTTGAAGTAGCTTACTACCCATATCAGCAAAACCATTGCCATCCATACTGCCAACAACTTCGCCTTTCACTTTGAATACCGCAACTTGAGGCGCTTGATCAAACATCAGTTTACTTCGCAAAAATTCATCTCTCGCTAGTTGTTCTTGATGGTTAGCTTGCCTGCGCGTATTCATTTCATCGTGAACAAAACTTTTATACGAACGGCCATTAAAACGTTCAAAAACTTCAGCATTGGTTGGACGATTATTTTCGCCATAAACTTCAACTTTGCCGGAACTGGAGTACTGTTGCTGAACTAACGCTTTAAGCTGATTAATATCACCATTGGCTTGCTCTATCAAAGCTTCGACTCCACCTTTACCTGTAATGTGTCCTTTGTCATTTTGATAGGCCATCAATTTGCCATCGACCACTATACCTAATTGCACCTCCCGCGCTTGCCCATGATGCAAGTATTGCCGCTGGGCCGCCTCTGGAGAGACTTCACTGAGCTCGAATACCTGACTTAAATGAGTCATTTGTTCATGTGATACCCGAGTGACCTTTTCTTCATCAACCATGTACATTAGGTTGGTTTTCCCCACTAGGTCCTTAGGGTTCTCTTGGCTATGCAGATTTGACTGTTCAGCTCTCCCTCTTTGGGTGTAAACGTTCATATTTATGCTATTCGTCGAATTAACGTGCATGACTCCACTCCTTGCTTTCAGATAGTAACTTTATTTATTTTTAGCCTGCCTCATACAGCAATAAATAAGCCAAGCTTTATTCAACCACATGAAAGTAGGAAAACTCATTCACATATAGCAATTACAGTTCTACTTGATATTTATTGCTTCTAACTGGAGAACTGAGTTCCCAAAAAAGGGCAAATTGTTGCCACGATCAAAAGGGGTGAGTCACATTACTCCTCCTTAGATCATAGAGATAACTTGGTATCTGCTAATTGGTGGTGTAACGAGCCGAACAATTGAAATGAAAGTTTCACACAAAAACTTTCAAAAAACTCAATTTTTATGCAAACAAACGTTGACCTTACCACCGTGTCAATCTTTACAGTTACTTAACCAATTTAACCAAACCTTAAGCATGACTTCACCTTGATTAACACTACTGAACTCATGGAGTACGGAAATTAATTTCCGTTTGATGTCCTTTTATTGGAGTTAATTAGGCGCAGCAGCCAAGGATAGTGAACACATTTAACTCAACAAAAAAATAGAGACTAACGAAATGAAATTAAAAGAAAAAATGGTTGGAAAAGTAGAGCAAAAACTCCTAGATATGATACGCATGGATGTCGCTGAACACTACCCGACAGTCTCCGCCTTTTATCTAGAAGGTGGACATTTTGATCCGCGTTATTCCGCAACCGAATTCTCGATAGATTCAATGGTAAAGGTGTTAAATGTCGCAAATAACGCGATTCTAGAGCACAAGAAAAAACTCAAAGTGGTGCTTGGCGTGTTGATAGACGATCTGGGCTTACAGTGTGGTAGTGAGTCTTGTGATATTTCTGCATCCCCAGCAATGACCAGCGACAGCCAAGGGCTTGCGCCATTACCTGACGAGCTAGAAGCCGTATTAAGTGATTACAGCATTGTAAAACGCGACCGCTTAGTGCTTCAGGGTGAGCGCAATTGTAAAAACCGTGGGATCCAATCTTTACGTAAAATCATTGCGCAAGATTTAGCAAGTTTCCCACAATTGTCACTCGCAACGAGCAGCGGTGTAACTAAAGTTCTATTCGAAAACAGTAAGGGAGTAAACATCGTTTTAGCTGAATCAAAAGATAAGGATATATGGACTGCAAAATGCCCGCTTATTATGGCGCAGCACTATAAAGATACATACCAAAAAGCACTGAAAATGAACCCTCAGGCAGGGGTATTCCACATTATGGACTTCTCTGAAATGGATGACTTTCACAAAGTCGTGAACGGTACTGAAGTAGCGTTAGGACTTTTCCTACAAGACGAAAGCCTTGGCGATAATATCGTTAAGATCTCCAATATCTTCTTGTCTGACTTTGATATGGAAGATTATTCCATTAACACCCAAACCAGCACCCTAGCCGAAGCTTGCGACGCGTAACGCACGCATTTATCCGCATCAATTTGACTGTTGCCCCAATTTTATACGGAGATTTTTTATGTCACTCATTACAGCACTAGAGAGTAAGTCCACCACGGAAGCGTCGCTACGCTTTCCTATCTATTTAGATCATAACGCCACAACACCGTGCGACGAAGCAGTGTTACAAGCCATGTTACCTTACTTTTGTAACGACTTTGGTAATGCTGCGAGCATGTATGGTTTACATGGCTGGAACGCCCATAAAGCGGTCGAACAAGCCCGTGAAAAAATTGCAGGTGCCCTTGGCGCACAACCTGAAAATTTTATCTTTACTTCTGGCGCGACTGAAAGCAACAACTTAGGGATCCGCGGCGTGTTTCGTGCTTGTAATCACAAAGGCAAGCACATTATTACCTCGTCGATTGAGCACCCTGCAACGCTTGCAACTCTTAGAGATCTAGAACAGGAAGGCGCTCGCGTTTCTTATCTTGCGCCGTTACCAGATGGCAGCTTTGATATTGACGCAATGAAGGCCGAAATCACGCCAGAAACGATTTTAATCACCGTGATGTACGCAAATAACGAAATTGGCACCATTAATCCAATCGACGACATTGCCTTTATTGCAAAGCAACATGGCATTCTATTTATGTCTGACGCCACACAAGCGCTAGGCAAGGTCGATATCAATCTAACCACTTGCCCGATTGATATTTTAACTTGCTCGGCACACAAAATTTATGGCCCTAAAGGGGTTGGCGGCCTGTATTTAAGACATCAGCATGGCAATAGAGTGGTTGATATTAGACCGCAGATCACCGGTGGTGGAAGCGAGCAAGGACTACGTGGTGGCACGTTAAATGTGCCTGGCATTGTTGGTTTTGCCAAGGCTGTGGAACTTGCACAACGAGAACTGAGCAATGGCGCAATTGACAAAGTTGAGCAGTTAAGAGACAAGCTAGAAGATGGTTTATTGGAGCTACAACAGGTGCAGGTCAATGGCATGAGCGAAGAAAGACTCCCTCATGTTTGTAACGTCTCTTTTCATGACACCGACGGTAAAAAAATGCTGAGCTTATTAAAGAAAAGCATCTCAGTCAGTACCGGCTCAGCTTGTTCGTCAAGCAACCTATCGCCGAGCCACGTATTAACCGCACTTGGGCTATCGGATGAACTGGCACAGGCAACCATACGTTTTAGCTTAGGCAGGCATACTACAGAAGCCGAAATTGACTTCGCACTCAACAAAGTTAGAGAAGTCGCAGCGCTAACTTTGCGTGTCTAAATAAAACTAAATTATTCTAGAATAGATACTTAAGGAGAAAAATATAACAATGGAAAACCTATCAAATTTAGCCAATGCACTCGATTACTCGGACATTATTCACCTTGAGTTTTACGTGCAGGAGCAGCTTGCAAAGGGGAAAGAAATTTGTGATTTGATCATTGGAGATTTTGACACGCAACAATTTCCGATGCCCGACTACCTTACCGCACAGATCCAGCAAGCTTACGAGAACAAGCAAAACGATTACCCTCCGCTTGAGGGGGTGTTATCACTTCGCGATGAGGTAGCAAAACAAACTAAAAAGCACTTTAACGTCAGCTACAACCCAGATACGGAGATGTTGATCTCTGGCGGTGCAAGGCCTTTGCTGTATTCTGCGATGCTCGCTACGGTGAGCGCAGAAGACAAGGTGATCTACCCTGTGCCTTCTTGGAATAACATGTTTTACACCACCATGTGTGGTGGCAAGCATGTGCCAATTGAAACCAGCGAAGCAAATCAGTTTTTACCTACAGCGGAACAGCTTCAAGCACACATATCTGACGCGCGCCTTATCACCTTATGCTCACCGCAAAACCCTAATGGCTCCATGTTTTCAAAGCAACAGCTCGGTGAAATCTGCGACATGGTTGTCGCAGAAAACGCGCGCCGCAGAGCGATAAACGCCAAACCGCTCTACGTTATCTACGACCAAGTGTACTGGATGCTGACAATGCAAGAGGTTGAGCATTATCATCCGGCGTCGCTTTGCCCAGATATCAAGCCTTACTTAATTGTGGTTGATGCTGGCACCAAAGCTTTTGCCGCAACAGGCATTCGAGTTGGGTGGGCGACAGGCCCACACGAAGTGATAGCAAAAATGCAGGTGATCCAAGAACATATAGGTGCAATGGCCCCGACGGCAGAGCAACTTGCCACCGCGGTGTTATTTCAAAATGAAGCCTATCTACAAAGCTATTTAGCCGGCTTTAAAGAAAAAATACTAGCCTCAATGGCGGTACTGCATCAGGGTGTTCAGGATATGAAAGGCGCAGGCATAGCAATCGATTCATTTATACCAAATGCCGGCATTTATATGACCTTGAAGATCGACGCCATCAATATGGAAACCCCCGATGGAAACGTACTCGAAAATGCAGATCAAGTCAGTCGGTATTTAATTGATAGCGCGGGATTAGCACTGGTGCCATTCGCCAGTTTCGGCTGTCGTTCTAAAGCGTCACAGCTTTGGTATCGCGCTGCCGTTTGTACTATTTCACCGAGTGAAATTGAAGCGGCGCTGCCAAGATTACAAACTGCACTGCTTGCACTTACCCAGTCAAAACTATTACTTGAGGCTTAGCGCTATTCTGCACAACAAAAAAGCCAGTCTTCATCATTGAAGACTGGCTTTTTAACGTTCGGCTACTTTAGGCTATTTTGGCAAAGCCCATCTAAAATTGGACAGTTTGCATTTTCGTCACCACTACAGTTGTCCGACAGCTGCTTTAAGGTTTCACGCATTTGCTGAAGTTCATTGATTTTATGCTCAATCTCATTCAAATGATGCTGCGCTATCGATTTGACTTCACGGCTAGTGCGGCCTGGGTTTTGTAACAAATCGAGTAAAGATTGGATCTGCGCAATAGGAAACCCCAATTTGCGTGCTTGCTTTATCACACCTAGCAATTGTAATTGTTGCGAGTCGTACAACCGGTAACCCGCTTCACTTCGTTTGCTGCACTTTAGTAGCCCGCTTGCTTCATAATGGCGGATCATCTTTGCAGAGAGCCCAGTACGCTGCGCGGCTTCGCCGATTGTGATCAGTTTTTCCATGACGTTTACTCCTTTGGTTGCCAACGTTGCAATAACAACGCATTGCTAATGACTAGCAAACTACTGGCCGCCATCGCCGCACCTGCAAAAATAGGATTAAGGTAACCCAGTGCTGCCAATGGAATGCCAATGACATTAAAGATAAATGCCCAAAATAGATTTTGCTTGATTTTGCGATAGGTTAATTTTGCCATCGCTAAAGCAGATGCCACCAAGCTTGGCTCGCCCCGCATCAACGTCATTGCCGACGCGCTTACCGCCACTTCCGTACCTGTTGCCATTGCGATACCCAGATCAGCCTGTGCCAGCGCTGGGGCATCATTGATCCCGTCGCCGACCATTGCCACACAGTAACCTTGCTGTTGGGCATTAGCAATATACTCAGCTTTGTGCTCTGGCAGAACTTGCGCTTTATAATCGTCCAGTTCCAGCAATTTAGCATTGTACTGTGCACTACTTTGGCTGTCTCCGGTCAACATTGCAACTTTGATCCGTTGCTGCTTAAGCTGTTTAACCGCTGTAAAGGCATGAGCTTTAAGCTCGTCAGTAAAGTAGAATAGCGCCAAAAACTCGCAGCTCAGTTCACTATTTTGGCTCACTAACCAAGATAAAGAAGCGCCCGGTATTTCTTCTGGTAGCGCAGGCAAAGTTAAGCCTAACTCTTGCATCCAAAAACCGCTCCCCAAATAGACTGTTTTATCTTGGTATTGTGCTTTAACGCCTCTACCCGCTACCACTTTAAAGTCGCTAACAGGAAGTAATGACAATTGCTTTTCTTGTGCTTTATTGACCACAGCCTTGGCAAGCGGGTGTTCGCTGTATTGCTGTAACGATGCCGCCAGCTGTAACACATCGTCTTGATGATACGTAAAAGTGTGCATATTGCTAAGCTCTGGTTTGCCCACCGTAAGCGTGCCCGTTTTATCAAAAATTACCATATCGATGGCCGTTGCTTGCTCCAATGCACCAGCATCTTTTACTAAGATCCCATAGCGCGCGGCAGTGCCAGTACCTGCCATAATCGCGGCAGGTGTTGCTAAACCAAGCGCACACGGGCAAGCAATAACAAGAACCGCCACCGCATTAAGAATACCCGTTGGCCAATCTCCTGTGCTGAACCCCCATGCAAAAAATGTAATGAGCGCAATCACCAATACCGCAGGTACAAATACCGCACTCACTTTATCCACCAACGCTTGCACAGGTGCTTTCGCGCCTTGTGCTTGTTCTACCAAACGAATAATTTTTGCCAAAGTTGATTCCGCACCAACACTGGTTGCATCCACTTCAAGCACGCCATCAAGATTCACCGAACCACCAGTCACTTTGTCTGTTTGTGCTTTATAAACAGGCACGCTTTCACCGCTGATAAGCGCTTCATCTACCTGTGAGTGACCTTCAACTACAACGCCGTCAACCGGTATACGCTCACCAGGTTTGATCAATAGTCGTTCGCCACTTTTTACTGCCGCAGCTGGGACTTCTTGCCAATTGTTATCACGCCAGACCATAGCCGATGTTGGCCTTAAGCTTTCAAGCGCTTTAAGAGCGCTGGTTGTACGTCGCTTGGCTCGGTGTTCAAGATACTTGCCCAACAGCACCAAACTCAGCACGGCACTGCTGCTTTCGAAGTATAAATGCGGAGCGCCATGCTCACCGCTGAATGTCCACCACAAATACAGCGACAGGCCATACGCTGCACTGGTGCCGATGGCCACCAGCAAATCCATATTCCCCGTCCCCGCTTTTATTGCTCCCCATCCGGCACGATAAAAACGCGCACCAAAATAAAACTGAACAGGTGTTGCCAGTGCCCATTGCATCCATGCCGGGAGCATCCAGTTTTGGTTAAACAGCATGGCAAACATGGGTAACACCATAGGTAAGGTGAGCGTCAGTGACGCCACTGCCGGGAACCAGTCAGCGCGATAAAAGGGAGTTGCTGCAACTTGTTCGTTTAACTCATCAGGGGCTGCTTGTGGCTGTACCACAGTGTAACCGGCGTCGTTAAGCTTGGCTTCTATTTCAGCGAACGGTAACTCTGCCACTAAAGTTAAGGTTAGCTTTTCAGTCGCTAAATTGACCTCGGCTTTAATTACCTGCGGTAATGCTTGCGCTGCCTTTTCCACTCGGCTCACACAAGACGCGCAAGTCATGCCTTTAACTTGATATTGCACTTCACTGGTATTAACCTTGTAGCCTGCATCTTTTACCGCACTCACCAACGCCGATACATCCGCACTGCCTTCAACAGACACCGCTTCCAAAGCTAGGTTAACACTGGCACTGACAACACCAGACACTTTCTCTAGGGCTTTCTCAACTCGGCCAACGCACGAGGCGCATGTCATGCCCGATACATTAAATTTTATTACCTTGTCCATTTCTATCTCCGCAAACGCGTTCATTCTCATTTTGGACACTAACCCTTACCCTCATGGTAAGGTCAAACAAAATTGTTCATTCATCTAACAGAAGCTTGTTGTTAAATATTAGTTGACCTTACCATCAAGGGAAGCTTCACAGTGCAAACTCTTTAATCCACAAAGGAAATAATGATGTTGAGACTAAGAGTAGAAAAAATGGTCTGTGGTCACTGTGTAAAAGCAATCACAGAAGCAATGCAAGCAGCTGATAGCCAAGCGCAAGTAGATGTCCGCCTAGATGATAAAATCGTTGAAATTTCAAGCACCAAAGGAGAAGACGAGATTATCGCTATTATTGGCAATGCTGGCTATAGCGCAGAACTCATCAACGAAAGCTTTGCCTAGCTGACTATCTCCCAGAAGTTATCAATCCAAGTCGACCCAAACCACTTTGCATTGGTAAGGTGGTTTATCCGCTCACTTCCTCCTTCATTGCCACTCGCAATTGTTTTATACAGCTCACGTTAATAAACGCTCACAATAATGCCCACTTTGACAAAGCGCAGACAATGCGGAAAAATTACGCCGTTTGTATTAGGTAAAATCAATAAAACTGCGACTAAAGGAATAATTTAAGGACAACACAATGAGCTTTATCGGCGCCGGTGCAGGCAACGAAGCCCAGAGCGTGCAATACAATGTCGACGCGCAAACTGCCAAATTACGAACCTCAGGTTCAGCTTCTTGGCGACACAACAATCCAGCCTTACTGCCATTGAATATTAGTGCAAAGCGAAATCAAGCGCTTGGACAAGCCTATCATATTGCCATATTTCCCGACCGTGCTGCAGGAGAGCAAGCTTTTTTAGAAGAAATCGAAAGAGCCAAATACGGCGATTTTACCTTAGGCCAAATGGTCAATGCGTTTATTCCTGACTACATCATCGACCCACCACAATGGGATGAACAAAACCAAACGGCTGTTCTACCGCATATTGAGCCAATAACGGGAATGGATGTTAATCTGCCAATTAGTGACCCACAAGCATTCTTAGATTTGGTAACCCTTAAGCTGGGTTGGCAAGTAGGAACAGAGAGCGATGTTGCCAGAGATTTTGAAGCCGAAGCCAGACAAGCGTCTATCGTGTCAAACGCGAACGTTCTCATTAACGGTAGAACCGCTGTGCATAGCGGCAGCGGCGGTGTGTTAAGCACAGTAGACGTTTGTTTGACTAAGATAGGCAAAGTGGTTGTGCCTATTCCTTATGGCAACATCGCCCGCTCATCAGACGCCGCAAGCGTTGCCAGTTCAGTAAAAATTCAAGGTAACGGTGCGGCCAATATCAAGTCTAACTTTTCAAAAAGTACGGGAGACCAACCCGGTAATAAAAAAGGTATCGCTAGTCGAACATTGGGTAAAAAAGCGGAGTTTCTGCAAGGCAGCTTTGATGTTTACATCGAGGGAAAACCGGCGGTTAGGCAGGGAGATTTAATGGTATCTAATAATAAAAACACGCCCCCCGCACCATTGAACCAGCCCGGTGGTGCCACTCCTGCAGGCCTTGATGTAGTGCTTGGCGCAGAGCCACTAAGCCAAGATGGTACGAATAAGATCAATATAAAAGTGTCGGGCAGTAGCAAACCTAGCGATGAAGAGGTGAAGATAGGATGAGCCACACTTTACCAACCAAAACCAATGCTAACAATAATTTTAGAGAACTTGTTTTTGAGGGCTATGCAAGCGACAAAGAAGTGGTCTCTTTGATGCTCAAAGACACCTCGGTTGATGGCACGAAAGAAGGCTATTATAAGGTCCCCCTTTACACTTCAAACACAGTAGACCAACAAAGCAGCGATGCCGACATTGAGCTGGTGCACATTTATCCATTTTTATACGACACGCCAGAGCAGCAACTACAATCAGCCTCTCCAGTAACCAGCGGATTTATCTATATTTATGTCGATGGCTATTTATGGCGTGAACTACAAGTTATCGAGCCTGAAGACTTTGATGCCCCGGCGCTATTCTCAGATGTGAATTTGTATTGGCAAAAAGGTTTTTTAAGTTGGAAAAAGTCGGCCAATAAGCCTAACTCACGACCGCAAGGCACACGTGCAGCAACCTGTAAGCCAACCAGCAGCATTCTCGTCCCGCATAAACTAAATGGTAACGAAGTAAGCGTAGAAATCGCATGGTCTGAAGTGCAGTGGTCATGGGAGCAGATCTTGTTGTTTGGCGGTTTTAATGAGCAGGATCCGCGTTTAAATACCGGCACGCCACTCGCTGACGAAGAAAGACATTGCCCTGCCCCAGAAGGTGCAGCAGCGCTCAGAGCACAGCGCATGACTAAGCTGGATAACTTAGGGCAGTTTGCCACAGGCTATAACGACCAAGGCAAAGTAGTTAACACCCCGACACTTCATCAAAAACTGCACCTTCCAGAGCGCGATAAAATCGCCCAAGTGCCGATTTTTGACGGGATCCATGTGGCTCGAATGTATGTGGTGAAAATTCAAAATTTGGTGGTTGAAATTGAAGCGCTTATGAACCACCTTTCTGGTGTAAACAGCGAAACAGGTGAAATCGACTATCAGCAACGTAATAAATACGAACTTGCAGTTTACATGCTGCAAACTTTCTATCTGCAAACAGATGCCGTTTTAGATAAAGACATAGAACTACAGTCATCTGGTGAAAAACTAGTCGAATCGGATGAAGACGCCATCGACTTTGCCAACAAACTTAAAGAGTGGCGAACAGAATGCTTAGATGAAGAGGCCTTTTTTGAGTTTTTGCAGGAAAAAACATTTCGAGAACTTGCAGAAAATATAGCGGAGCTCACTGATGAACTCATTAACTTTCTCGATCAAGAATCGTTAGCCGCTGGATTTACCGAGTGCTTTAAAGATTATGCGCATCAAACTGACTTAAGGTTTTTTGAAGCCTATGACTTACTCACCGATTTATTTTTGGTTTTGAAGCCCCATCCGGCAGCACAAATAGCCCAAATTAATAGAGACAAAGAGTTTTGGCACACGCTAAGTAGCGGCCACCGAGGACAAGACTTTATTCTGCAATGTCTAGATCAACACCCAAGTAAACCAGGAAAAGAAATTGCGCAGTTTTTATTTCCAAAACCTATGGGAAATAAGCTAAGTGAATACGAAAAGCGTGACTTTAACCGCTTTGAGCTTAAGCTTGCGAGCGCAAAAATCGAAAAGATCCATAAACAAGAGGAATTAATAGATTGGAATGAAGGAGAACAATTAGGCAGGCGGCTTTCTCAGGTGATTTTTGGTTTAGCCGTTAGCGTATTTGAGATCCCCGATATCGCCCATAAACTTTCGAGTCACGAAGGGACGTTAGGCCAACAAAAATCCGCGACTAAAGCAGCCACAAACGCGACTCAACAGCAGTATGAACAAACTCAAAAAGCACTGAAAGAGGCCGAACTTGCAAGAGATGAAGCGCTTGATGAGCTGACAAAAAAAGAAGCTGAGTATGAACAACGAAAGTCTGAACTATCGCGTTTGACTCCTGAAGAGCATCAGCTCAAAGCTGCAGAATTAGACGCAAAGATACAAGTTGAAAGAGCACGATTACAACGCCTTGAGACCAAGTTTGCTGCAGCAAAAGCGTCGGTTACACGGGCTCAAAAACAAGTATCTACCTTCGTAAAGGTCAACAATGCATGGCACAAATACCCTTTTGCAAAATTGATTGATGCAAAAGCGGATGTATTACAGCCTCTGATGCGATTAGTAGATATCTCAACACCTGGGCACCTTGTTGAAGTCGAAATGAGGGTCTCCGATTATATAAATGGTAACTTTCCTAAAGGTTACATGCCGCTTGACCCCAAATCTCGCCAGCTTTCTGCCGAGAAGCAAGTGAAAGAATTAAACCAGGTGATACGAGCGAACAGAAAGCGAAACGTCAATATAAAATACGGAGGCGCCAGCCATAAGGTGTCTCTGGAAGATGTTTTAAACTTGAATAAACGCCTTGAACTTCTAATTCAATCGTTAGATAGAGCACAAACAACCACCTTTATTGAAAGTAAAGAGAAAGTCATTGCCTATTTGGTTAAAGCAACTGGTGCCGATTTGTCTGCTGAAGCTTCAGCAGCAAGGGCAAAGCAAATTTATGACGACACAGTACAAAATGCAAAACACTATTCAACCGAGTTAGAAACCCAACACACGACTATCAAAAATCTCGCAGAGCGAACAGCAAACCTAGAGAAATGGCAAAATAAAGTCGTTACCGAGGCCGCATCCAGCCAGTCGCTAAAAAGAGGAATGGTGGGTATATTAGGCGCTTTGTATATCTTTGAAATTGCAAATGTGAGGCTGGTTTTTTCTAATAACAATTTCGATTCTGTAAGAAGCTTTATTGATGGTGGTGGGGTAGTATCTGATTTGGCTGCAATTCACTTCTCAACACTATCTGCTATAACACAAACACGATCCGGTTTGCCAAGCCCAAGGCAATATGCCGCCTTTGAACACCATAGGCGTGTTTTTGGAAGTCATAGTGCACAACAAAAATATGGGCCAACCTTTTCGAGTAAAGCGTCGTTAATGAAATGGACGAGTAGGTTAAACTTATTCGCCTCAGCATATAGTGCGACCATATCTGCTTTTGATGCTTACTATGCCTATAAGCGAGGCGATGTGTGGGCAACCACAGGAAACTTGCTTGTATCAGCAGGCTTCGCGGGGATGGCCATTGATAGCCTGCCTATGGTGTTGGCTAAATATTCCCGCACAGCAGTTATGTTACAATTTGGCAGAGTGAGCATCTTTTGCCTGATAGCAGTGCTTATAGGCTACGGTATTCTCTATTTAATACATAAAGATCCGCTCAAAAACTGGTTAACCGTCTGCCCTTGGGGTAAAAATGCCTTTGAAGGTGGCGAAAAGAACACGCTGGACGACAACTCAACTTATTCTTGGCAAACTCACCCGGAATATGCTCTGCATGCACTGCATGACGCACTATTTGCCCCAACTATTATGGCTGAATCTCAAGTGATGCAGCTCAATACCTTTTCACGTGTTGCTGATAAAATATCAAAACGTGGTAAATTTCATATCGTAAATTTTAATATGCAGGTTCCAGGGCATATTCCAGAATCTCAGCTAAGTTATTTAGATCTTGAGTTTGATATTAAACCCGTTGCCTCTAATAAACCATGGCAATCATTGCTGAGTACAGCAGCAAAGGGGCAAACTACTACGGCACTCGATCACTTCTGGGAGCATGTCAAAATTACCGTTAGTCCTCAATTTACCGGGTTTCAGTTGCAATTCGATGAAACCGCGCTTTACCCTTATTTTGACAAGCTAAACTGCACAAAGTTAGAGCTTCGTATGCGCTGCAAGAAGTACCCGCTTGGGAAGGGCAAAACCATTAGCCCAAACTCGAGTCAAGAGTTTAGATTACCAGCTCCAGAGCGCGATCAAGATGGCAATATTACAGAAGCACGGCTTTGGAGTGAACAAACCGTAGAGGTAGAGATCGATGACTATGGTTTAAGTGCTGCTGGGTTGCTACAAAGGCTATTAAACTAGAAGGTCAAATAATGAGAGAAAATCTAAAAACGTTTACAGCCCTAACTGCTATTTTACTCAAAAAAGCACTAAGTAAAGTGATGGAAACCGAGGTAGCGCCCAAAGCACCTAAAGAGATAAAAGAGCATACAGAAGACAATTTACCACCCTTTAATTTTGGTCGGCCGGTGGAAGAAACTCCGTTACTACCAATAGCAGACTCAGTACCAAGACGTCAAAAAGTAAAGGGAGGATTTGAGCGAGTGCCAGCGCAGTTAAACAGCCGCTTCTTACTCGCGCAAAATAATCTAATGGCCTCAAACAAAGATATCAAGCTGGTGAGTGTTGACCTTGATCGTATTGATAAACTTTCGAATGCAGCTTTTGCATACTTAGCGCTGGCTTTTGCTTTTCTCGCGTATCTCACATTTTACAACACAGGAGACTACAGCCTTTTATGGACAGGTGTTAGCTTATGCACTTTTGCAGCTTTTGTATTCTGCCATGTATCTTACGTAGCGCGTAACTCAGCGGAGGTACTCCGTGTTGATTTCTTTCGCCATAGTGGCCTTGTTACCTTTCCCATTGGTAACAATGTTAGTACCTTTTCGTTAGCGTTAGAAGAAGTTGATTTGTACATCGGTAAAGTTTCTGCAGGCAGAGGGGTGCAGTTTAACATGGCCTATTTGGTACCAAAGCGCTACCCCAAACGCCTTCGCCATCAACCTATGTACCCTGTCGACTGGGAGCCAAGAGACTTAGAAGATAGCATGGAGCTGTGGAGTGAAGTCCATCGTTTTATGGATAACACACAACCTATACCTGCATCCTTTTACAAAGGCTGGCAAGAGGTAATCGAAAGCAGTGACTTTACGGAGCAAGATAAAATAATCATATTAGGCGAAGATTTAGTAAAACAAGCCCCTTTTTACGATTTAGAAAACGACCGTCCGTTAGACAAAGTGATTTGGTAGCAATAAAACAATGAAAGCACACCACAAGGAAGTCAGCCCTACCCATAACCGCAGTTGGAAAAAAGTGGTGGCCTTGCTCGCTTTAGGTTTTCAAAAAATTGTAAGTAAGGTCATGGAAACTGAGGTAGCACCTAAAGAACTAAAAGAGCATACAGAGGACAATTTACCACCCTTTAATTTTGGTCGGCCAGTGGAAGAAACTCCGCTACTACCAATAGCAGACTCAGTTCCAAGACGTAAAAAGGTAAAGGGGGGATTTGAGCAAGTACCAGTTCAGCTAAACAGTCGATTCTTGCTTTCGCAAAATAACCTAATGGCCTCCAGCAGAGATATTAAATTGATGAGTGTTGACCTTGATCGTATCGATAAGCTTTCAAATGCAGCTTTTGCGTACATGGCAACAATATGTGCATTTATCACCTTATATTTTTATCTTGCTACCAGAGAAGTCGTTTACATCAAGGTCATTGCTGTATTGCTGAGCATCGCCATCCCGATCTTCATTCATGTTGGCTACGTAAAACGCACTTCAGCCGAAGTACTCCGTGTTGATTTCTTTCGCCATAGTGGCCTTGTTACCTTTCCCATTGGTAACAATGTTAGTACCTTTTCGTTAGCGTTAGAAGAAGTTGATTTGTACATCGGTAAAGTTTCTGCAGGCAGAGGGGTGCAGTTTAACATGGCCTATTTGGTACCAAAGCGCTACCCCAAACGCCTTCGCCATCAACCTATGTACCCTGTCGACTGGGAGCCAAGAGACTTAGAAGATAGCATGGAGCTGTGGAGTGAAGTCCATCGTTTTATGGATAACACACAACCTATACCTGCATCCTTTTACAAAGGCTGGCAAGAGGTAATCGAAAGCAGTGACTTTACGGAGCAAGATAAAATAATCATATTAGGCGAAGATTTAGTAAAACAAGCCCCTTTTTACGATTTAGAAAACGACCGTCCGTTAGACAAAGTGATTTGGTAGCAATAAAACAATGAAAGCACACCACAAGGAAGTCAGCCCTCCCCATAACCGCAGTTGGAAAAATGTGGTGGCGTTACTCGCTTTAGGTCTTCAAAAAATTGTAAGTAAGGTTATGGAAACTGAGGGTAAAAAGGAGACGCAAACGTTAACTCCTTCGGCACCTGTAGATAAGGTAGTGCATGATCGGCCAATAGAAGAAACACCCCTGCTAAAAATAGAGGACTCGACACCACGAGACTTTAACATTAGTAAAGGGATGCTGAAGGTGAGTCCTGCGGTATCTACTCAGACTCAACCAGTCCAACAAAATAACCTCTTTTCTTCTGATAAGCGAGTAGCGCTTGGTGGTGTCGATTTTTCACGAGCTGGTAAATTAGCAAACATTGTATTTGCCTATATGGCATCCATCATCGCGCTACTTTCAATTATTTTTTATTTCGGTAGTGGTGATAGTTTTTATTTATGGCTCACCACAGGATTACTGGCATTTGCTTTGTCCCTGTTTGTCTATGTTTACCGTGTTAAACACTATACTTCTGAAGTGCTACGGGTCGACTTCTTTCGAAATACCGGCCTTGTCACTTTTCCCACTGGCAATAACGAAGGGAGTTTCTCGTTAACACTTGATGAAGTTGAGCTGTATATTGTAAAGGTCTCCTCGGGTAAAGGTGTGAGGCATAACTTGGCGTTTTTAGCCCCACTACGATACCCAAAAACACTCAAGCACCAGACACTTTATTCAACCGATTGGGAGCCAAAGGATATGGACAACAGTGTGCAGCTATGGAGTGAAATCCACCGTTTTATGGATACCACTCAACCCATACCAAGTTCGTTTTATAAAGGTTGGCAAGAAACGATAGAAAGTCCCTACCTTGACCACCAAGACCATATTCAAATATTAGGTGAAGATTTAGTAAAACAAGCGCCTTTTTATGACCTAAAAAATAACCGTCCACTAGATAAAGTATTTTGGTAGCAGTAAAACGATGAAAGCACACCACAAGGAAGTCAGCCCTCCCCATAACCGCATCCGGAAAAAAGTGGTGGCGTTACTCGCTTTAGGTTTTCAAAAAATTGTAAGTAAGGTTATGGAAACTGAGGGCAAAAAGGAGACGCAAACGTTAACTCCTCCGGCTCCGGTAGATAAGGTAGTGCATGATCGGCCAATAGAAGAAACACCGCTGCTAAAAATAGAGTACTCGATACCACGAGACTTTAACATTAGTAAAGGCATGCAAAAAGTGGCTGTAAATAGTAAAGCAGACTTTGTCTTGCAAGATAATAACGTGCTCTCATCGAACCAACGTATCGCATTAGGCGGAGCTGACTTTGCGCGAGCAGGGAAACTTGCGAATATCGTTTTTGCTTATATGGCCTCAATATTTGCGCTTGTTTGTCTCCCCGTATACCTAAAAGAGTCTGAGCCTCATATTCTTTACCTTATGATTGGGTTAGTGGTGTTTGCAAGCTTCGTTTTTTATCGAGTTCATAGAATTAAGCACTATACTTCTGAAGTGCTACGGGTCGACTTCTTCCGAAATACCGGCCTCGTCACATTTCCCATTGGCAATAATGAAGGGAGCTTCTCGTTAACACTTGATGAAGTTGAACTGTATATTGTAAAGGTCTCCTCGGGTAAAGGTGTGAGGCATAACTTGGCGTTTTTAGCCCCACTGCGATACCCAAAAACACTTAAGCGCCAGACACTTTATTCAACCAATTGGGAGCCAAAGGATATGGACTGCAGCGTGCAGCTGTGGAGTGAAATCCACCGTTTTATGGATACCACTCAGCCCATACCAAGTTCATTTTACAAAGGCTGGCAAGAAACGCTAGAAAGCCCCTATCTTGACCATCAAGACCATATTCAAATATTAGGTGAAGATTTAGTAAAACAAGCGCCTTTTTATGACCTAAAAAATAACCGTCCACTAGATAAAGTATTTTGGTAATACGCGAATTAATCGCTATAACAAGGAGTTTTTGTGACAATAAAAAAATTAGTTAATAAGTGCGTTGATCACATTCTAGACGAAGGGGCACCTGTTCGCGCACTCAGTGATGCTCACGTACAAAACCAGCCCCCCAAATATGGCCAAGTCTATCAACAGCAACACGCACAGAAAGTGACACGTAACGGACAGCAAGTTACGATGACAAGATCTCAAGTTTCAAGCAAAAAAGAACCAAATCCCGTTGCTGAGTTTTTAATTAGAACTGTTGTCATTTTGTCTATCATCACTGCGGTAGGGTTATTGTGCATTGAAGCGTATAACGTAAATCGAAGAGGAGATCCGGCGGCAATGGGGTTAATGATGATGGCGATAGGCATAACTTTCGGATATCACTCAATAATGGGTAGACTTAGCCATTACACGCAACTTGTCAAAACCACTAAGTTCGCTGGTTGGGGCATAAACTTGATTAGTACATTGTTTTGTCTGTTAATCCTCGTTGAATTGTTGTCCAACTTTAGAGGCGATAAGGACGATAGAATCGCCCTTTCTATCGCTTTGATAAATATCTTTTTAATGGGCCGGCTATTCTTTATGTTATATGGGCCTAAAAACAAAAAAGTGCAGTAATACCAATTAGCGTAATTAAAACAACAGCGGACAATAAGCCACCACTAAAATCGGTGGCTTACTACATTGAGCCTGAGCGCCTTCAGAAAATCTGATTTGCCGACTCTTTTGCACTCATTTAAGAATAGCTACGATAAAACTCGCTTACTACGGTGTTATCTGACAGAATTCAACACCATGAGGATCACACCAAACATCACTTTCAACATAGTATGAACTAACTAGAGTTTCTGCGATACGTTCATTATTTTCTTTATACACGAACTCAAGCCTCACCCAGTTACTTTCGTTATCTCTTAGCTTTTCAGCAGTGAAATCTAGTTTAGGCCCTGAACCTGCATATCGATACGTCACCTCGGTGCGACCATCTCTGAAAGTCTGCACAGGGGTAAACCATTTCATTTCTACAGTCCCTGGCTGGTATCCATACGCCCCCAGCTTAGACGCATCAAACCGCCAACGAGTTACAGATACACCGTTGGGGTAAGTTTCTGATCCCAGCTTAGTTTTCTTGATTTTTACATTCTGTTTAACGTTAGGTCTGACGTCTACGTTGATTGAACCACAGTTAAAATCAGAAACTTTGTAGACTTCAATTGTGCTACGTCCCTCATATGGGAAGTTCAGCGTAAAGTCACGAGTTTGCTTAATAGGAATGGTCTTTTCGGTTGCATGAAGTTGCTTGTTCACATAAATTTCAATTTTTTCGCGTTGAAAAAAATCTGCGGCAGGAACCTTAACCGTGTACTCATAATTCTTTTCTGCTTGGGCAAGCCGAGGCCCATTAAAGCTCCATGAGCCTGAGGGCGTGCAAGCCAGAGCATTATATGACATTGAAAGTGCAGTAAAGCCTACGATTGTTGCTAATTTCATTACTTATCCTTTAGTTGGCTATTTATGAAGTTGATGACAACAATGTACCTAAAACGGGATGTCCATATAACTGTTATAAATGACAGGTAACTACTCATGTAACCAATAGGCTCAATGAGCAGTTATTAAGTTAAAACACACTAATATTTACACTTATTATCTAAAATCAGGTATATCTTCCTCACTCACTGCGGTGAGCAAAACTAAAGCTTTGCTCTGGCACCAGCTGACCGCTTAAATCGTTTGGTGTTGAGTAAAACGACACATTTAGCATGTCTTTTTGGTTGTCTAGTTCGATATGTGCAAAGCCCCAAGTAAAAGCTTTATTCCAGACTAGGTCGTACTCTGGGTAACGCTTTTCTTGATAGTTAGCAAGCGGTGTATGCGTACCGCGCATTTTTGATGCGGCGCCACTGATAATAAGTGGTAACTTAGGCTTTGTGTTTCCGGGAAGTACACGCGAGCAGTCGTCCGTTAACAGTTCCAGATCATGCTCATGGCCTGCAATATATGCATCTGCGTACTCACATAGTTCGGGTAAGATCAAGCGGCGTAATACATGTGCTTCGTCATATTTAGTGCCACCAATCGACCAAATTACATGGTGCCCATATACAATTTTCCATTTTGCGGTTGAGCTTTTAAGTCCATTTGCAAGCCAGGCTAATTGCCTGTGATCTTCCCCATTGACAGGTTGCTCGTGCTTTTCAATGTCTTCAACTTCGGCTTGACCACTTGCCAGTGCACTTGCCAATCCCTGTTCACTACCGTCCGGTTTTAGTGGAATTTCATAATAATGCTGACCAGAGAGCAACATATTGGTATCGAGTACAAAAAATTCTACGTCATTGCCTTTTTCACCAAAGGTATAGCTGTAATAACCTTTGCCATCCATATGAAAATTAGCTTGCTTAGCCATCCATTCGGTCTGTAATTTCACGCCGCGACGAGACGTCTTCCAATCGTGGTTGCCTAATGCTGAGTACACAACCAACTCTGGGTTTTGAATAAGTAGCGGCTTTAGCGGCCCTAGAATCAAGTCATCCATACGCTTTTGGTCATCTTTGCCATCATTAGCGGCCGCACCGTCAGGGTAGATGTTATCACCAAGCTGAATAGCAAAGTCGCATGGCTTTTTCTCACACAAAGAGGCCATTGCCTGTCCAACCACCAACGCACCGGTTTCCTCCGTTGCGGTTTCGGTTCCCGGATAAACATAGATAGGCGCATGATTAAACTCTTCGAGCGGGCGATGCTCTTCTAACCAATCCGCCTTTTCAGCAGCAATAAACTCAGCCTTATTTTTAGGCGATTTAATGTGCTTTGTTTTTGGATAATCTGGGTGATAGCCGCCATCACCAAAGGCCAGAAAGTTAATATTTTCCGCGGCCTGCGCTGCGCCACTGAGCGCGAATAGTAAAGCTACTGATGTTATTTTCATTGTTACTGACACAATGTTACCACTGCATCCTCCTGCATATAAATAAGATGGGTGTCCTGCTAATACCCTTCTGTTAATACCAAAGCTCGATACGATGGGTGCTTTTACAAGGACACCCACCTTTATTTCTTTCTTAGAAAGACGTTACCGTTACTCCAAGCTCAAATGAACGGCCATAGGTTTCGTATTGGTAGTTGTAACGAGTGTCGCCTTGATAAATACTCATCGGCTCGTCGGTTAAATTGATCGCGTTGAAATAAAGCTGAGTTTGCTCGGTATAAAAGTACTTCATGCTAAAATCGAGTTGCAGATGGTCGTCTTGGAAAACGCGCTGCTTGTTCTCTTCAAACAAAAAGCTTTTACTCTTGTACGATGCACTTAACCTTGCGCTTATTTGGCTATTTTCATAACCAAACATCAGATTGCCCACGGTGTCGGATTGGTTTGGTAGATTGTCATCTGCGTCAATAAATGTACCATTAGCTGAGAACATCAAACCGTTTTGAAAGTTCTTCGTGTACGCAAGCTCCACCCCTGTCAGTTTAGCCGCGCCGCCATTAACGCTTTGAATAACTTCTTTATAGCCTTGCCACTGACCGTTATCTTGCACCTCGGCTTTGGTAATAAAATTATCGATGTTTTTGTGAAAAACACCCGCAGATAACACGCCAATCGCACCGGGGTAATATTCTACCGAAACGTCATAGTTTGTTGACTTGTATGGGTCTAAGTCTGGGTTTCCGACTTCGGCTTTACGCTCAATTTCAATTTCGCCATCATCTTCTGTGGTCTCTGTTTCTATGATTTGAAATGCTGCTGCATCTTCAAAGCTTGGACGCGCAAGAGTTTGTGTATAGGCAAAACGGGTGATCAGCTTGTCACTGATTTCATAGCGTAATGTTAAGTTTGGTAATAAATGGTCGTAGCTATCTTCAACTTGCCATTGGTTGATCTCGACGCGTTCAACGTCATTCACTTCATCATTAATGAGTTCAACACGATTACCACTTGTTGCATAATCTGTGTCTTCGTATCTAAAGCCTGCAATAACATTGAGTTTATCAATGTCGACCGTCAGCATGGCGTAGAGCGCGGTGACAGTTTCTTCACTGGTGTATGAGCGACCTTGCGTTTCAATGTCAGTTTCAAGCTGGTTTAGCTCAAGGGCACTGCGATTACCGTAAAAGTAGTCGCGGATCTGGCCGCGACTTAAACCCGGACCAAAAGCCCCAAGATCATACTCAGGTTCATTGGCGGCAAAGTCTTTCGCCGTTAGGTCATCAAAGCCGCCATCATATAGCTTGGCGTCAACGTGGTTAAACTTCTCACGGTCAGCATATTTACCACCAAATTTAATTTGCGCATTGTGACCAAGTAAAGTGAAGTCTTTAGTTAAATCCAGTCTAAAGCTGGTATTTTCATCTTCACTGAGGTTGTTCTCCCAGACAATTTCATCGATTTCAAAATTGCTAAGCTGCTGGGAAGCTTCATCCGCTGCAAGCGTGGGTGTCTTACCATCCAGTACATACCCTAGCGCAAAGTCTTCTCCAGCAAATGAGGTATCCAAGCGATTTGGCTCGCTTTCATCTGATTTCGAGTAGCCAATGCTGTATTCAATAAACCAATCCTGCACTAAATTTTCGCCGCCCAAAACCACAGATAAAATGCTTTGCTCTTCATATCTGTCTTTGGTATCTCTATCCATTTCTGCACCTGAGAAATAGGCCGCATTTTGGCTTAGCTCACCGGCAAATACATCGCCTTTGTCAAACTTGTACTCATTGCGTTGACGAAATTCATCGTCAGAAAACTTGCTGTAGAGCGTGCGTAAGTAGTATTTGTTAAACCCTTTGTGATGCACATCAAGATTCAGTGCCGCCCCTAAACGCTCTCGCGTAATATGATAGTGGCGCTGCTCCATTTCCTCAGCACCAAAGAAGCCCACTTCTTCTCCTGAGCTCACATCGTCCATTTCTAGTTCCATCCAGCCGCCGTCAGTTTCCATATTATGAGAACCAAACTCACGCTCAAACCAAGATACCGCCGTTGCAAGCCCAACTTCCAACTCTTTGCCTGCGGCATAAACATCGGTGAAACTAAACGACGCTTTTGGGCTAGTTTCGCTCACCTGCTCATTGTGTGAAGCTTGTAACGTTACATTGTAGCTCTGCCCTTCTCGGTCAAAAGCACTGAGGCTTTTTACTTCGATGCTACCACCCACCGCCGATGCATCCATATCTGGTGTGACCGTTTTGCTCACCTCTAGGCTTTGCACTAACTCACTTGGGATGACATCCATCGCCACTGAGCGCACGCCCGCTTCAGGAGAAGGCACGTTGGCTCCATTGATGGTCACGTTATTGAGATTTGGGTCGATCCCACGGATTGCCACAAAACGGCCTTCACCTTGATCTCGTTGAATGGAAAGTCCAGGCAGACGTTGCAGTGCTTCTGCTGCGTTTTGATCCGGCAATTGACCGATGGAATCCGCGCTGACGATCGACTTAAGTGAGAGAGCATTTTTTTGTCGGTTTAGTGCTCCTGCTTGTCCGGCTCTTTGCCCCACAACAATAATATCGTCCATTTGGCCCGATTGAGAACCAAGCTGTACTTGAACATTAGTGACTTGGTTATCAGTAATCGTGATGCTTTTAGTCACTGTTTCAGCCCCAAGATAACTTATCTCAAGCGTATAATTACCCGCAGGGAGATTGGTTGCGGTAAAGCGCCCGTCTCGCTCAGAGATAAGGGTTCGGTCTAATTCTTTGATCACCACTTTTGCCCCTTGAAAGTGGCTCTTTTGCGATACGGAGCTAACTTGCCCTGTTAGGGTGTTAGCATTTGCAGCTGAGCTTAACGTCAGTCCAGCGCAGATCATAGCAACAGCAGAAAGCGTAAAGCTTGTCGGTAGGTTTTTTTTCATTATTTGCTCGCACAGGTTGAGTAGAATTTTAGCGCCCCGCTAAAACGTCGCGGCTACCCTAATGCGAAAACGTGACGCTTTTATTTCACTTGAGTGCGCTGCAGCCTATAACAGGGCGTTTATGACGGCCGAACGTGTGAATTTGAGCCGATATGACCCCCAAGCCTTTAGGGTTTTGTCAACGGTGCTTAACCTGAGCTATGTATATCAATCGGTTTGCTAGCTGCTGTTATGCAAAAATGTTGCGGTTTTTGTCATAAAAACATCGCCTTTACTGAGCTAAATTGACCCTATAAGCACCAAGCACAAATTTTTACTATGTCGCTCTACATTTTGACTAGACAATAAACATGAAACTTCAGCCTTTTTTAATTCATCAATCGCGGTGGTTGCTACTAGTACTACTCACACTAGTTGCCATTACCATCACGGCCTATACCTCAGTACTGCGACCGCTGTCGGACGTCAATTGGCTCGATAGCCTTGGTGAAGGCGGCCTCACGCTGATGACACTGATTTGGATTGCGGTGACCTTGCTCACTCGACCAAAAGGGCTCGTCACTAACCTACTGTTTGCAGGGTTGAGTGCCATGTATGTTTCTATGTTGTGGGATTTTTTAGATGAGATGGTGGTGTTCACGCCCCATTATTTAACCAGTTTTGAAGCGATCCCTGCTTGCTTTGGCATGGTACTGATGAGTATTTCAGCCTATTACTGGTACAAAGAACAAAGCATATTCAATCAAACCCTAATGAAAAAAGAGCGTTTTTATCGTGACCACAGCATGACCGACTTTGTCACCGGCCTCTACAGCGTAGAGTATATGCAAAATCAAGTTCGCCACGAACAATCTCGCCTTGCCAATGGCAATAGCCCATTTTGCTTAACGCTATTCGATATATGTGATTTTGCCGCTTATTCTCGCCAGCATGGTATGCAAAAAAGTAATCAGTTACTGCGCGATATTGCCGATATGCTCTCTCTGAGCATGCGTGAGAGTGATCTGCTATGTCGTTTTGCAGCTGATAAATTTGTGGTCGTTCACCCACAAACCAATCATGTTCAAGCCCAAGCTTTTGCCAACCGTGCGGCAGAATTTATCGCCCGCCATGCCAACTATGATGACGGTAAAAACCAGCCGCAATATAGTGCAGTGAGATGGAGTTGTATCGAAGTTGATGACAAACACTGCGAATTTGAATCTCTGATAGCAGCGCTTGTGAACGAGCTGAATCAGGCCAAGGAAGCCGCGGCTTAATGTCCTATTTTGAGTGCCAAACAAAACAACTTGCGAGTCGCTATTTTGCACTCCCCTTAGTGGAGCTGGCTTCTCAGCGCGGTGTACATGCAGACATCATTTTGAAAGGCAGTAAGTTGTTTTATACCGATCTGCACGCTAACCCAACCTTCATTAGTTATGAGCAGTTTGAAACAATAGTAAGCAACCTTATCAGTCAGGCGAGCTGTCAGGAAGTCAGTTTTATTTACGGCCAATACCTACTTAATACGCTAATCAGTCACCATGCCGAGCTGCTATTTAATTGCCACAACATACAGCAATTACTCAAAGTACTTCTGCTTAAAGGTTTGGATATACTGCCTTTTTACCACGTTAGAAAACTCCAGACAGAAACAAGCTGCCATTTACTGTTTTCACCCGCCATTGCAGAAGGTAAGCCTGCGGTCACGCGATTTTTATGCGAAACCATGGCAAGCCTTTGCTGTGGCTATCTTAAGTGGCGCAGCCCAGAAACCGCCTTGGCATTGCAGTTTCCGTATACAAAGCCAAAACAAGTCGCGCAATACTTAAGCCATATACATCTAACTTACAGCTTTAATCACAGTGATTTTGCCGTTGTAATGAGTAACCAAGCTTTAGCTCAGCAACAAATTGGCACTTTTCCTTATTTAGTGGCTCGGCAGTTAAAGGCCTTACCCTCACCACAGCGTGGTTTTCTCGCCCAACTGCATCGCTTACAATTAAAATATCCTAAATATCATAGTGAGCAAATCGCCGAAATAATGGGTATGAGCGCTGCAACTTTTAAACGCAAACTCAAGCTGCATAAGACTACTTTTATTAACGAAAAAGACAGGTTGCATCGTCAACAAGCCATGTTTTATGTGACTGAGCAAGGCTATTCCAATGAACAAATTGCAACCGCTTTACAGTTTAGCGACATCACTAATTTTCGCCGTGCCTTTAAGCGCTGGACGGGATTAACGCCTTCTTATTTTCGTAAAGTTTAACTTTATCCCCCATTTTTTCTTCTACACTGAAATGGATCTTGCGGTTACTAGGTCTTTTATAACGTGACTGCGTTTCGATAATCCCAGGGGCTGCTTACCTTTGCTGTTTTATTTTTGTTCTCCTGAGTGAGTTTTGATCGCGGCGCTCGACTTGCCGCATAGTGGGCTAAGCTAAAGTTGAGCAACAAAGAACGAAGCACACTCAGGTGAACCCGAAGGGCAGCGCTTGATTGCCATTTCTACTGTGTTATCGCCAGACTTACATAGAACAACTATGCTACGCTGGCTCTGCCTTGTATAAATGGCAATCAAACTGCTGCAAAAACAAACTTGAAAGATAAGCAGCCCCTTGGCCGAAGCTAAGCACGTTAATTGATAACAAAGAGGATTAAAAACATGAAAGCATTAACGGGCGCTGCAATGGCGATGATGGTTGCGGGTTTAGTGGGTTGTAATAGTACAGAGAATAATTCCACGAGTGCACAAGCTGCGACAGCTGAAACAGATTTAGTGCATTGTTATGATGTCAATGTTTGTGGTGGGCATAATGATTGTAAAACAGCGAGTAATGCCTGCTCAGGACAAGCTTCTTGCAAAGGCACCGGCTTTGTTGCGATGCCGAGTAAAGCATGTAGTGATGTCGGTGGCAATCAAAAAGACGCCTGGGTTGGCAGTGTCGCAAAGGCCGACCTTGTGCACTGTCACGATGTCAACGTTTGCGGAGGCCATAACGATTGTAAAACCGCAAGTAATGCTTGTGCGGGACACGCTTCTTGCAAAGGGACTGGATTTGTCAGCATGCCAGCAAAAGCTTGTGCTGATATTGGCGGCAAAGTGAAAAGCTAATAAGCGTTAACCTCGGCGCGTGTTTATCTATCAAGATTCTGATTGCAATAGATAAACGCGCACTATGCATTAAAAGAGCGCAATTATGTCAGTACCCTTTTTGGGCTTTGGTCTTGGCCTACGCACGTGTTATTTTGATTCTATTATCGATACTCGACCACAAGTGGACTGGTTTGAGGTTATCTCTGAAAATTACTTTGTCGACGGCGGCAAGCCTTGGTATTACCTCTCGCAGATTAAAGAGCACTACCCTATTGTGATGCATGGAGTGTCGATGTCGATAGGCAGCACTTCGCCCCTAGATATGAATTACCTTGCCCAACTTAAACGCACCATCGCACGGGTTGAACCCGAATGGGTGTCAGATCATCTCTGCTTTAGCAGCTTAGGCGAATTTAATAGCCATGATTTATTGCCACTTCCCTACACCGAAGAAGCGCTGATACATCTCACCGCAAGAATCAATCAAGTACAAGACTACCTTGAGCGTCCAATGATCTTCGAGAATGTCTCAAGTTATTTAAACTACAAACAATCTGAGCTGACAGAGTGGGCGTTTTTGAGCGAATTGCACCAGCGTACCGGATGTCAGTTATTGCTCGACATAAACAATGTATATGTAAGCTCGCGCAATCATCAATTTGACCCAATGACTTACCTAAACGCCATACCAACACAAGCGGTTGCTCAAATCCACTTGGCTGGCCATAGTGATTTTGGGACGCATATTGTTGATACTCATGACCAACCCATTTGTGAAGAGGTGTGGAGTTTATATCGACAATACACCCAAAATAGATCCCCCATTAACACCATGATTGAGCGTGATGATAATTTTCCTGAACTCGCTGGATTGTTACAAGAGCTGAACTTGGCCAAAGGAATAGCCCCTAGCAGTTGGAGAACATATGGCTGATCTCGTCGCGCTGCAACACGCCTTTATTGCGATGCTAAAAGGCGATGACAGCCAGTTAATGGCTGAAATTGAATATCAAAACGGCCTAAATGTCGCGCAACGTGCGCAAATATACACTAACGCTTACCACATCAGATTAAAAAAAGTGCTAGAACAAGATCATGAAATGCTTGGCTTTTATTTAGGTGATGCACTGTTTGATGAGATGTTTTCGGGCTATCTAGAGCACTTTCCTTCGCGTTCGACTTCATTGCGCCAGTTTGGCGATGCGCTTCCTGAATATTTAAGTCAATTTGAGCCATTTAAACGCTACCCTATTCTCACTGAAATTGCACAATTTGAGCGTACATTACTCAGTGCTTTTGACGCAGAAGATGCGCCTCAATTGGGACTGGTGCACCTACAAAAAATTGCAGCTGCACAATTTCCAAACTTGCAGTTTACCCTGCACCCCAGCGTTCACTTATTGGGATTTACACATAATGCGGTCGACAGCTGGCAAGCGTTAAAGAACAGTACACCAGTTCCTGAAGTGTCGATAAAGCCAAACTACTGGATACTCGCCAGAGAGCGCGATATGCGCACTGGGTATCACTCGTTAACGGAAGCAGAATTTGCTTGTCTACAAAGCATGAACAATGCGCTGCCTTTTAGCTTTGTCTGTGAATACGCGGCCGAGCAAAGTGATGATCTAGCACAAGGCACGGCTATGGTGATGCAGTTGCTACAAAAAGGGCTTAACTTGGGATGGTTTAGTGGCTTTAAAGTTGCCATATAACCAAGATATTCAACAAATCGGCGCAGAAAATGAAGATCAAAGAAAAGTTAAAGCTGTATCAGTTAAGTTTAATAGTGAGCATGGCTTTCGCCTTGGTTGGCTTTTCTTACAATATCTGGCGCTTAGAAGAGACTGAGCGAAACAATAATATCCGTACCGCTTGCTTCGAAATGCTGAAAGAGCTCGCCGAGCTCGAGCAGCTGATTTATCTTTCTCATTACGATAAAGACATGATCAATGGTAATCCGCGCAAAGGGTGGATTAAAGTCGGTTTGCTCAATGACTTTAGCTACCTGACTAATGAAGCTATAAAACTAGAAGCATCCACGCTGAGTATGACATGGAGTGAAAACTGGCAATCAATTCAGACAGAGCCTCAATCAGTAACATTGTTAGTCCAAAACATCGACGAAGTGAGAGGAGAAATCAAAATACTGTTGAGCGATTTAGACTAGCGCCGCGCTCTACTCGCCCTAATACCTTTTCTAGAGGGGGAGCTTATCTAGCTCTATATTTGCTCGAACCACCTCTTCATAGGGGAGCCACACCACAACCTAAAATGTAAAGATAAATTAACAAAATTCATATTCATCATGCTTGTTTGAATTTTTCATACCTATTTATTTCACCTTTTTCGCAGTCTTACCTTCTTTCCAAAATAGAAACTAACCACCTGTATTTATTGATAATATGCAAAGAAATAAATAAATATCTCATTCAATTTAGAAGCTAATTTATGCACTAAGAAATGTATTGTAAATTTTTTTTGTATTTTTTGTTTATTTTTTAAGCTTTACTTCTATCCTAGTGTAACCAGTCGAAATTATGTGCAATTTTCATTTAGCTGGTGTTGTTCATTAACTTAAAACAAACGCAACCAAGCGTTGAACTTTGGTGAATAACGCGTCTACAGCAGCTAGATAAGTTCATAACCTTGAGATTGGTAAACACAATTAAACAAAACAACATGCAAGGAACAACAAAATGCGTAAATTAAGTGCTATTAGTTTTGCAGTATTAGCGGGTTTGACTTCAGTCAACGCACAAGCCGCTAAAATACTTAACGTAGAATCAAACAAAGCAATTAAAGATCAATACATCGTTGTATTTAGCACCCCTTCAGTCCTTAACGTTCAAAACAGCAAAGCAATTGCGGCCTTCGCTAATAAGCAGGCAAAAGCGTTAGAAAACAAACATAACGTAAGCATTACAAAAGAATTTGGTGGTGTACTAAATGGTGTGGTCATTAATGCATCTGCAAAACAACTAAAAGGGCTTCTTAATAACCCTAATATTGACTATATCGAACAAGACCAAATGGTTACAGTGACCCCCGCTATCACAGCAAGCGGCGACCAAGCTAATCCAACTTGGGGTTTAGATCGCGTAGATCAACGTAATCTACCACTAAACTCAAACTACCATTATGATTTTGATGGTACTGGCGTAACGGCCTATGTTATCGATACAGGTGTTCGCATTAGCCACAATGAATTTGGTAACCGTGCATCACATGGTTATGATTTTGTTGATAATGACAATGATGCAACAGACTGTAACGGTCATGGTACCCATGTTGCTGGCACAATCGGTGGCGGTGAATATGGGGTAGCGAAAAACGTCAATATCGTTGGCGTAAGAGTATTGGGTTGTAACGGCTCGGGTTCATATTCAGGCGTTATCTCTGGTATCGATTGGGTTAAAAACAATGCATCAGGCCCATCCGTTGCTAACATGAGTTTGGGTGGTGGTGTTTCTCAAGCGGTTGATGACGCAGTAAATAACGCAGTTGCCTCAGGCGTTAGCTTTGTTGTTGCGGCGGGTAATGACAATAGCAATGCCTGTAATTACTCACCTGCACGTGCAGCTGATGCAATCACTGTGGGTTCAACCACCAGCAGCGATGCCCGCTCAAGCTTCTCAAACTATGGGAACTGTCTAGATATTTATGCGCCGGGTTCAAGTATTACTTCAGCTTGGCATAACTCAGATACATCAACCAATACCATCAGTGGTACTTCGATGGCCGCGCCGCACGTTGCGGGTGCTGTTGCGCTATATTTGGATGAAAACCCAAGTCTAAGCCCATCACAAATTGATAGCTTGCTGAGCCAACGCTCATCAAAAGGTAAAGTCTCTAATCCACAAAGCGGTTCGCCTAATGAACTACTATACACGCTCGCAGGTGGTACGGATCCGGACCCAGATCCTGATCCAATCACAGAGTTAGTTAACGGCCAAGGCGTCAGTACATCTGGTGCATCTGGTCAGCAAACCTTCTATAAGTTGGTTGTTCCAGCAGGCGCAAGCGCACTGAACTTCTCACTTGCTGGTGGTACTGGTGATGCCGACCTGTATGTACAGCAAGGCACACAACCAACGCTGAATAGTTACGCTTGCCGCCCTTATAAAAACGGTAACAATGAATCATGCGATTTCACTAATCCGACTGCTGGTGATTGGTACGTGATGCTAAATGGTTACTCTGCGTATGCAAATGCAACGCTCACAGGCACTTATTCATCAGATCCTGGCGGCTGTGGTAGCAACTGCTTAGAAAATGGCATTCCAGTAAGTGGTTTGGCTGGTTCATCTGGCCAAGAGTTGCTATACACCATTGACGTCCCGGCCAATGTAACATTAACAGTAGCAAGTTCTGGCGGCTCTGGCGATGCAGATTTGTATGTTCGTAAAGGTGCAGCGCCTACAACATCAACCTATGACTGTCGTCCGTTCTTAAATGGTAATAACGAGTCTTGTAGTTTAAGTTCAGGCCAAGGCGCAACCTATTACATCAAATTGCGTGGCTACTCTAGCTTCTCTGGCGTAACACTTGTTGCGAGCCACTAAACTAAATTAGTTACAAATAAATCTCATTTCGTTTGGGGTTTATTGAAAAAACAAGTACAGTGGTGGCTCGTTTGAGCCGCCATTTTTGTTTTTAATGAGTATTGTATTAGATCTTTACAGCCAATTATTACATCAAGGGTTTTATGACCATGTATCTGACGGTGAGCTACACAACGAAGTACCACTCACCTGTAGTAGCATCTCGCAAGTAAAACTCGATGGTATTATTTACCATCGCTCTGCGCAAACTGCGGCGATGATGCCTGAAAACTATGGTAGTTTGATCCTTATCACTGAAGGAAGTGGTTGGTGGTTGACTGAACAGTCTTTACAGCGTGCTGATCTAACGCAGCTAATCTATCTTGAAGCAAATCAAAAACATGTGTTTCACCTTCCTACACAATACCTCGCTGTTAGCTTCAACTTTCCAATCAATTGGCTAGCCTCTCGAACCGGCAAACGACTTCAGCATGGTCAAGCGCTGACCATTCCCTTTGGCCTAGCAACATTATTCAAAAGCGCCTTAACCGCCACAACGTTAAATTTAACAGCGGCAAAATGGCTAGAAGATGAAATTGTATTGCATCTAAGTGCTTGCCAGCCGACCCAATTACCAAGGTCGCCGCTAGCGGAGTTAAAACAGCTCATCTCTACACATGCAAATGATGAAGCATTTTGTATCGACATGCTATGTGACCATTCAGGCTGGTCAAAACGTTATATTCACAAACTATTTGCCGCGTCTGATCTGAGTGCCAGTGAATATCTTATCCGCACTAGGCTCACTCATGCTTATTTTGAGTTACTTAATAGCTCTGCATCATTAAATCAAATCGCTATTGATAGCGGATTTAAAAATCAGGCGCACTTCAGCCGTCGTTTTAAGCAATTATTTTCTCTTTCACCCAAGCAAATTTCACAACGAGTGCACTCTTAGACAAAACTGAACCGTGCAAATATATATAATAAGAATCACTCTCATTATCCATAGTAGTAGAACAATGAAAATTAACACGCTCTATGCTGCAATGTGCCTCTCACTGCTTTCTCAAACCACCAGCGCCAATGAAGGCCAAAAAGATGAGTTAGAAAGGATAGAAGTTCAAGGTAGCCAATATAAAAGTACCGGAACAAAGTCGTCTTTAGCACCAATCAACGCGCCCTTTTCTATTTCTCATATAGATCAAGATACCCTGCAGCTACGCCAAGCTGACTCGGTCAATGCTGCGTTACGCTATGTTTCTGGTATCACACCAGAAAGCCGCAGCACGGTCACCATTTTTGACCAATACACTATTCGCGGTTTTGAATCTTATCGAAACTATTACGATGGCCTAGAACTGCAATCCAATAACCTTTGGAATTTATACCCTCAAGTTGATGCCTTTGCCACCGACACCATTGAGGTGCTAAAAGGCCCAGCATCAGTACTTTATGGCTCAGCACCGCCAGGTGGCATGGTGAACCAAATCGCAAAGCTTGCTAATGGCACTGAGCAAACACAGGTTCGCCTGAGAGTCGGTAGTAGAGCGCTCAGAGAAATCGGCGTTGATCATGGCGGTGTTATCTCTGATGAATTGAGCTATCGTGCCATTGCGCTATCAAGAACAAGTGATGGCCAGCAAAAAACAACGGAAGAAGAACGCACTGTATTTGCACCTTCGCTGCGCTGGCAACCGAACCATGATACGGCGTTAACTGCACAGCTTTATTACCAAGACGATCCCAAAGCCATACCATCTACTCCCTTACATAGTGTTGGTACGCTCACGCGTGCAAGTTACGGTTATCTAGATGCCGATGCATTTGCAGGCGATATCAATTGGGCTAATTTTGATAGGACAACGCTAATGGCAGGGCTAAAGCTGGAACACAGTTTGTCTAACAATTGGTCTTTGTTTGCCAACTGGCGTTACACCGATGCAGAAGGCCTGCAGCAAAATACCTACAACCAAAACTTAATAGCAGATAGCGATACCATACTTGCCCGTTCAGCATATAAAACCGATGAAACGCAACACGGCTATGTTTTAGACAACCAATTGTCGACTCACTTTACGGTTGGCGATTCATCACATCACTTGCTCTTGGGTTTTGAATACAAGACATTAACCTCTACAGTAGGATACTGGGATACACTCGGGACAGGCACACCAAGTATTAATCTAGCAGCGCCCAATTATGCAGCGTTTGATATAAGCGCTTTACCACTTAACTTTTATACCGAAGCGCACGATATTGAACAAAGTAACCGCGCGCTTTACGTCCAAGACGAAGTGACAATATCAGCGCTAACTCTATTAGCTGGTCTTAGATACGACAGTTTCACCAGTGATGTTATTGCTGACAAAAACTACGCAGGCACCGAGTGGCAAACGGAATCAACTATTGATGACACCCAACTCACCGGAAGAATTGCCGCACTTTATCAGCTGGATTCTGGTTGGCGACCTTACGTAAGCTATAGTCAGTCATTTGAGCCAATTGCAGGAGAAGATAGCGCAACTCAACAAGCCTTCAAGCCAACTGAAGCAGAACAATGGGAACTTGGCGTTAAATATCAATCTCGCGATACGCAGCTAACATTTGCGGTATTTGATCTCACTAAGCAGAACGAAATAATTAACAGCAAAGACTTTGTCACGAAAACCCAAGCTGGTGAAATCCAGTCAAAAGGTATTGAGCTCGAGGCTTCTCACACCTTTAACGAACAGGTTGATGTGCAGTTCAATGCCACGCATCTAGACCAGAAAGTCACTAAAAATGAATTAGACCAAGATTTGGTAGGTAAACGCTTGGTGTGGGTTGCAGATAACACCGCTTCGCTTTGGATAAACTATTATCCAAGCCTGCTAGACGCACTAAAAGTGAGTGTTGGTACTCGGTATGTTGGCGAGAGTTATGTTGGCAAATACAACTCAGATACCGTGCCATCCTATACCTTATTCGACATCGCCTTTGATTATGAACTCAGCGAGCAAGCCAGGATCACCTTTAGCGTTAGTAACCTCAGTGACAAGCGTTACGTTGGCGCATGTTATGACGAAAGCAACTGCTGGATGGGTGCTGAGCGTAAAGCCGATATCGGTCTTCACTACCGCTTTTAGTCACTCATATAGGAGAGTTTACGGAAGGACATAGACTGAAAGATTTAAACGGACACCCACCTTAATGCGCCTGCAAGCATTAAGGTGGGTGTCCCTGTTAATTCATCTCTTTGTTCATTCTTATTTAGCTTTAAATCAAAGGAAAACAATGCGTAAAACACTATTTAAATGGCACAGTGCAATGGCATTAATCGCGATATTACCGCTCGCCGTTATGTCAGTCACAGGTAGCATGTTGGTGTTTAAATTCGAGATAGATAGCCTATTACTTCCAACACAAGCGACATTGACTTACCAGGATCAAGACGTCCAACGTCAGCCCATGAAGGCGCTCGTTAACTATGTCGCAGACATCCATCCAAATTATGAAATTGGTAGCTGGGAAATATTCGATGACGGCTACGAAGCTGATCGAGTCTATTTATTAAAGCATGGCACAGACACGTGGTTTAAAACGTATCTAGATCCGTACGCAGGCAAAATGCTAAGCGAGCCTGTGGGTATTCACAGCGACTTTACTGATTTTATTCTCCACCTACATTACACCTTACTACTTGATGATGTGAGCAAAACCTTTCCACACATGGGTGTCGTTATCGGTTTAGTTGTTGCCATACTTTTTACTTTGCTTGGTGTGTCCGGCTTAGTGATATACAGGCGCTTTTGGCGGCGATTCTTTAGCTTTAGACGACAAGCTCCTCGACTCGTCGTTATGAGCGACCTGCATAAGGTAATTGGTATATGGAGTGCGCCGGTATTACTCGCGCTTGGCATTACTGGCGTTTACTTTAATGCAGTGGAGTATTACCACGAGGCTTTTGAGCATCAAGAAGATGAGCACCATATTGTCACTCACACAATGTTTAACCACGCATTAGATTTTGATGCCATGATGACCCAAAGCCATCGTGCGGTTGACGGACTTAAACCGACCTACTGGCTATTTCCATTTGAGCCAGAGCAAACCAACATTACCATTTTTGGCAGCGTGGCCGATGCCAACCCGTTCATTAGTAACTATGCAGCAACGGTTAGCTTTGATGCGCAATCTGGTAAACAAACCTTTGCCTACGATATTCGAACGGCGTCTACTTTAGACAGGGTAATTGACAGTTTTAGAAAACTCCACTTTGGCCACTTTGCAGGGCTTACCAGTAAAATAATTTGGTGCATTATGGGACTCGCCCCCGTATTACTTGGTTTTACCGGGCTATATTTATGGTGGAAAAGAAAGCGCAAAAGACACAAGAGTAAGAAAAACCGGAAGGTAACACCTCTAATGAGTTAACACATTTGCCGTCAGGAGTTATAACCGAACTTGAAGTAACAGGGAGCAATATAAAGCTCCCTTTATCTTCTTAGAAGCGATAGCCTAAATGAAGACCAACCAACGCTTTTGTATCAGTGTCGCCGATATTTGCAAAAGATCCGCCTTCATCCTCTCGCCTAACACCCGCGCTGCCACCCCAAGTCCAACCTGGTTTATCTGCCCCCTGAGTAAAATAGTTATACGTTAGTGCAGCAAAGCCTTTTTCACTTGTTATTGCCTCACTTCCTAACACTAAGCCTATCGTGTGTTTACGGTCTGCAGTAAGCACGTATTGATAACCCAAGGCACCTCCAACTAAACCTATTGAGGCAAACATGACATGGTCACCTGTTGTTTTCGAGAGTTTTAGCCCAAGTACGCCACCATATTGATAACCGCCACCCACTGCAATTTCTGCGTTTGCAGAAGCCGAACATAGAAGCGTTATGCTTGCCACCAATGTAGCGAAAAGTTTAACCAACATTCTTACTTTCCCTTTTTGTTTTCAAAAAGGAAACATTAATAACCCAATATGACTTTGTCAACTTTAACAATGTGACAATTTCACTTTGTCTGAGCAAGTTTGCAAATGGGCGAGTTATATTAATAATACGTGCTCTTTGAAGCAGGAAATAACTTTCTACGCTCCGCTCTCTCATCCTGAGATCTCAAGGTACTTTCATTTCTATAGTCAAGCCAAACACTTTGCTATTCAGCCCTTCTAAGTGAAAAACTTCTAACGAACCTGATACGCTATTTTACCCATTAAATTAATTATAGCGGTAATTCTATTAATATCAGATGCGCTATATTAGTCTTACGGCTAATAGAGGAGTCAATATGATGAGACAACTTGGGCTAATTGGCGGCATGAGTTGGGAGTCAACACAAAGCTACTACCAGCTTATCAACCAAACCGTTAAAGCAAAGCTTGGCGGGCTACACAGTGCCAAGCTTTGCTTGTATAGCGTCGACTTTGCCGAAATTGCTGAGCTACAAACAGCTGGTGATTGGCAAAGAATGACCACCATTTTGGCAGGTGCGGCTACTTCGTTGAAGCTTGCAGGCTCTGATGCCATTGTGATCTGTACCAACACTATGCATAAAATTTCAGGTGAAATTAGCGCAGCGTCAGGATTGCCTGTACTGCATATTGCCGACGCAACCGCGAAGCGACTTAAAGATGACGGCGTAAAACGCATCGCGCTGTTAGGTACGAGATTTACGATGCAGCAAGACTTTTATAAAGCACGATTACAAGACCTTCATGGCATTGAGGTCATAACACCTGATGGGGACCAACAAGCTTTAGTTCACAACATCATTTATGACGAATTATGTCGCGGTGAAGTCAACGCAAGCTCAAGGCAAACTTATCTAGACATCATCAATTCACTCTATCAACAAGGGGCTGAAGGGATTATTTTAGGTTGCACAGAAATAGGTTTGCTCGTTCAGCAAGGGCATACTCAAGTCCCTCTTTATGACACGACTAAACTTCATGCCGAAGCCGTTGTAGAGTGGTCGCTCGGGGCAACATCTTGCTTTATTCATGAGTAATATCAAACTTTGTTGTAATTAAAAAAATAACAACGAAATCGCTATTGTCGCGATTACTTGGCTACTATAGAATTAAATCTCACTTATTCTAATTAAATCAGGGATGTATTATGACCCAATACGACGAATATAAAGTTATCCATGTAGTTGAAGGTGGCTGCGGCACACTGTTACTTGGCTCAAGTGGATTACCGTTAAAAAAGCTTGAAGCAACTTTAAATATGGAAGCGCAAGATGGCTGGCAACTTGTTTTCCAAGTTATCGAAAACAAACGTTTTATGTTATTTTGGAGCCGCGAAGCCGTGATTTTAACACTGGGCCGTAAGCGTGCTTAAACACTTTGCTCTGTCTGCCATTCGCCGCTATCAAGCGAATGGTGGAGCAAAAGCCCACTTCAATATAAGTTGTAACTTTACGCCGTCATGTTCTGAATATACTTATCAAGCAATCGAAAAGTACGGCTTCTTTAAAGGCGTGCGTATCGGCTTTTGTCGGATTAGGCGCTGCAATGACCCAGATTGTATTGAAGTAAAGTCAGATCCCCTACCGTAACCTAATCCTAGGAGTTTGCATGGACGAAATAGCATTAAGAGAACAAGAAGAGGCGTTGAGAAACCAAGTTGCTCAGCTAAGTCCTGAAGCGCGCAAGCAGTACTACCAACTGGAAGAACAGCTAGTAAAAGATCCTGATACCTACGCGGTACTCAATTACTTTTTTGCCGCAGGTTTACATCACTTTTATCTAGGAAAAACAGCACGAGGTGCAATTAACCTCACTTTAATGCTATTAGGGCTTGTGTTTATTCTCTTTTATGGCTGGATACTACTAATTTTAGTGTGTTTAATTGAGCTACCTCAGTTATTTAATAGCCAAAAAATAGTGAGAAAATACAACATCGATGTGATGCGAGAAGTACTAGATGAGCTCAAAGATACACAGCAGAATCAAACAGTCTAAGCAAACTCATTGGCTTTGGATTATAGCGGCCACGGTTGTGGTCGTTTTATTTAGTGGTTATCAGTTTTATACCAAAGGTGTGCCTTACTTCGCTGAAGAAATCTCAGCCTCATTGCCCAAACCAATCTACCAAGTCATCGACGAAGGTAGCCTAAACGAGCTGGATAATTCGGAATTCTCTGAATCAAAATTAAGTGAAATCAAACAGCAAGAGACCCGAGCCCTATTTGTCTCATTGCTTGGCGCCAATGCATCGAGTGAACGTGAGTTTAAACTTGAACTTAGGCAGTGGAAAGATAAAGCCAACGCCATGGCTCTGGCCAATGGTACCATTGTGATCACAGACAACATGGTCGAACTGGCAACAACTCAGCAAGAGCTTAGTGCTGTGTTACTCCACGAGATTGGTCATGTGGAGCATAATCACGTAATGGAATCACTTGTAAGCTCGTCTATCGTATTTGTCAGTTTGAGTGTCGTATTGGGTGACATCTCTGCGCTATCAGATCTTATGATGCAAGGCGCAATGTTAGGTATCAACCAAAATTACTCTCAACAAGCTGAGCTCGAGGCTGATTTGTACGCACAAGAAAAGCTAATTGCGCTGTATGGTAATAGTAATGCGATGATCTCTATATTCGAAAAACTCGCAAAAGAAAGCGACGAACAGCATAGTTGGTTAAGCACACACCCAAGCTTTGAGCAACGCATCGAGCAGCTCAAACAAACCCCGTGACCCGTAAACGAAAATAGCACTGAGATACCAAAAAATTGTTAAATCCCCCTGCAAACAACAGTGATTATTTCCTTTTACCGTACAACCCTATTACATTTTTTAACTTGCCATCGCTGTTTCTAAGTTGGAAAATCTGCCTTTAAATGAATCACGGGTAAAAAATGAAATCAACCAAATCTTCTCTGTTACTTATAACCGCAGCCAGTATCAGCACATTGCTTACGGCTTGTACATCTGAGACAGAATCTGATCTGCTGAAAACAAATGCAATTAGTGCCGATATATCAATAACTTCAAATGGAGAGAGAGCCCGAATTGTGGCTGAGCTAAACGTCGGGGACTCGTTCGGCTCTAATGTAAACTTAAGCGAAGGCGATACACTAAGAGCGATCGTAAATGGTCAGACAATCCAATTGACTAAAGATACTGACATTCTAGATATTGATTACGAGGGCAGATCCTCAGTTGTAACTGGTAACAGCCTATATACGATCCAGTTAGATCGCAAGAAAGAAGCAAATGCTTCAGCGTCTGTTGAGCTTCCTTTGGGCTTTTTGGTACTTACCCCCGAAGCAAAGAAAACTTTTCGATATGATGAAAATATTGAAATTCATATTGATGGAATAGACTCAGCTAGTGACGCATCCCTTATCGTTAACTATGCATGTTCAAATAATACGGGCGGGTTAGTGACTGGCTCTTTCTCAACACAGTTTGGAAACTCGACCAACAATACATTCAATGCAAAAAGCGCTGGCCTCATAGATCTAGAACAGATTACAACTTCAAAACCATGTGAATTTGACATGGAAATTCAGAGAGTTAGAACAGGTCATTTTAACGGTGAACTTAAAGAAAATAGCTTGATTAGAGGTATCCAATCAAGAGTTATTAGAGATCTGAAATTTACTTTCTAATTTACATAATTTTTAAGTCGCTATACGTATTTCAAAAAAGGTGGAATAACTCCACCTTGACCCAAAACCTGAGTTCATATTGGATAATAAACAGCCTTTCTTAACTTTTTAGTATCGCTACGCCACAGGCTTTTATAATCAGCGCTCATTTATCGTCTCCGATACGCTTCACTTATATAAAATTATTCCCTACAATGTGCAGCAGTTTCGAGTTGAGATTATTATGTGTAAGGGAATGTCAAAACTACTTATTATGATGACAATCTTGGTTGCCTTTGTTGGGCAAGCATTAGCATCTCCCTTTTTTGTACCTGATGATGACATTATTATCACGCAATCAATCACATTTGAATCTCAAAACGAATACCAGCAAGGTGCAGATGATTGTTGTGACACAGATTGCTGCGAAAACGATTGCATTTGCCCAGAAAACACCTGTGCAACCTTTGCATACATTCCTATAAACCCTATTTCCTCAGAACTCATTCGTTTTGGTGGTCCTGTACGATCGACTCCGACTCCAGATATTCATAGTATTGCGACCTCATTCTATCGGCCTCCTATTTTACCGCTTAGGCTACAGCCAAACTAAATTCTTACTAAAAATTTAATTTATATGCTGCGAAAGTTATACCAATTGACTTAATTAAGCGGTTTATTTTGAGGCGAAAAAATCTTGTCGATAACACAGCTACCGCACCCTGCTATCGCCAAGGTATCTACACCCATGTGGGCAAGGCGAAAATATTATTTAGTCGTTCTAAATAATAAGCCTTTAACGTAGCTCGCGTCAGGTTTTCTCCTCAATTTGAGCTGGTATTAAACTAATAAAAAACTTCGCAGTGTTTTGCATTACCTGAGGTAAAACATGCTTAATCAATATTCAAAGGTGGCGCTGGCTATCTTACTTGGCCCGTCTGTATCTTATGCAGGAGAACACCAACATCATGACGAACATAACCAGAATAAAATAGAGAGAATTCAAGTAACCGCGTCACGACTTGGTCGGATCGTGAACGAATCGGCAACTAGAACTGAAATTATCAATAATGAAGAAATCCAAGAAAAAGCCTTAATGCGGCCCGGAAATATTTCTATGCTAGTTGCTGAAACTGGCGGTGTACGAGTACAAAATACCTCTCCTGCTTTAGGCAGTGCCAACATAAGATTGCAAAGCCTGTATGGTCGCTATACCCAGCTACTTAGTGATGGTTTGCCATTATATGGTGGGCAAACTGCGTCAATTGGGTTGCTTCAAATCCCTCCAACCGACTTAGCCAATGTTGAAATTATCAAAGGATCAGCTTCTTCTTTGTATGGTGGATCAGCCTTAGGCGGGGTGATTAATCTTATCTCTCGTACACCAGGGGATGAATTTGAAGGTGAAGTGCTACTCAATGCAACATCAAAAAGTGGTCAAGATATTACCTCCTATTTTGCAACCCCACTGAACTCAAGTACTCGTGCGTCAATTACTCTGGGACTTCATCATCAAGCTCAGCAAGATTTAGATGAGGATGGCTGGCTTGATATAGCAGGCTATGAGCGCGCGACCGTTCGCCCACGTTTTTATTGGGAAGATGAAGACGGTGCCAACCTCTATTGGACGTTTGGTGCGATGAAAGAAAATCGTGAAGGTGGTACGCAACAAACGGATACATTACCTACTGGCGAATCATTTCCTCAACACCAAGACTCATTAAGGTTAGATAGCGGTTTTATTTTCGACCAACCACTTAGTGAAGAAATAAACCTCAGTGTTCGTGGTTCAGCGATGCATCAGGAGCATGACCATGTTTATGGGATGACTCAAGAAACAGATAACCATGAAAGTTACTTATTTGAATCTAGTGTATCGGGTTATCGTGAAGCTATTGCTTGGCTTGTTGGAGTAGCTTATCAGTCTGACCGCTTTGAGTCTGATGACTTTTCAGAGTTTAACTATAACTATCAAGTACCTGGGTTATTTTCACAGATAGACTATGACACAGAAAAAGACGTTTCAATATCATTAAGCGCCAGAACCGATTGGCACAGTGAATACGGCACTCAGTTTAGTCCACGCGCATCCATTTTGTACAATCCAAACAGCTGGACAATTCGCGGCTCCTACGGTCAAGGCTTCTTTGCGCCGACACCTTTTATTGAAGATATTGAAGACAGTGGCCTATCTCGCCTTGAGCCTTTCAGTAACTTAGAGGAGGAACTGGCGACTACAGCATCTATTGATCTCAGCTATGTATTTGATGACATTGAAACAAGTGTCACCCTGTTTGCCTCGGATGTCGACAATGTCACTGAACTTGAGGTCATCGAAGCCCAAAGCCCGAATACAAATAACCACGTTCGATTAGTGAATAACTCAGGCCAGACCGAAATTCGTGGCGCAGAATTGCTTTTGCGATACCGCTGGCATGACATCAAAATAACTGGAAGCTACTTATATACTGACGCAACAAAACTGAGCGGATTAGGCACTGGCCGAACTCCATTAACTCTAACACCAACACATTCTGCTGGTGCGGTAATTATGTGGGAGCAGCATGGCAGTCACCTACTAGGCTTTGAAGCTTATTATACTGGTACACAGCATCTCGAAAATAACCCTTACCGTGATAGAAGCGACGCATACTGGCACTTAGGCTTACTTGGTCAAATCACTCTTGGTAACGTAAGTTACTTCTTAAATGCTGAGAACTTGCTCAATGTTCGGCAAACTAAAGAAGAGCCAATATTGCTAACTCAACAGGCTCCGAGTGGACGATGGACAACTGATATTTGGTCTCGTAACGACGGATTTACGATCAATGCAGGGATCCGCATTAAGTTTGGTCATTAATTATTTCTGAGCTTTGCTGAAACGATACAGTTTCATATTGGCATATAAAGACACCCACTGTATCGTTACAGTTTAAAAATGGGTGTCTTTTTCACTCGTTGTTATTGTCGCCTTGCCACCTTTTTTGACGTAAACAGTTTAAGTGTCGCCTTACGCACGGTAACTTCTCGGTTCTCTAGCATAAATTCATATTGGTTTGGAGATACGATATGAGCAGATTCGGCTATTGCGTCTTCTGCCACCGCATTGCCAAGCAAAAGGGCTGAAATAACACTCGGCAATACAGCGTTTTTCATAGCCCCCCTATTTATGCATACCACGAATAGGGTAGTTGTTAGCAGGATTGCGTATCCAATCTAAGCCACTGAGCAGTGACTGAAGTTCAGGTCTTATAAACGGGTTGTTTGAAATGTCTGCTACGTGAACTTTTCCTTCACTATTGACTACAAATAGCCCCGGCTCAGCAAATGGATGATCAGTTTCTTCAGGTGATCTTGGATCTGATATATACAACCCAAGCTCTTCCATTTGTTCAACAGTAAGACCGTAGGCGATAGGAAACGTCGCATCAAGTCTTTGCATATGACTGTCCAGTTGTTCTTTGCTATCGCCAGAAACGGCAATCAAGTCTACGCCAGTTTCAGCAAGTAGGTCTTTTACACTTTCTAATTGGTTTAAGTAGCGTGTACAAAGTGGGCAGTGCTGCCCCCTGTAAACCACAACCATTTTCCAGTCCAAACCATTTTCAGGCGTAGACAACTTTTTAATATCACCATTTAATAGCTTTGCTTCAATTACAGGAAAATCAGCTCCCGCGTGCAATTTAGTAGTATATTCAACGCTCATGACTGCCCCTTAAAAATGCTTGTTAATGTGCGCTTCAAAACGTTTGAAGTCGTTTTCAACATCTGAATTTTTCATCACATCAAAGCACGCAAATGTTTCCATTGGCTTCATACCAAAGAACTTGAAGTTCATGTGCATAGGGAACATTAAATCGTCGACTGACTTGCCGTCGAAGAATTCATCTGGGTCATTAAAGGCTTCTTCCGGCGCATTAAAGGTGAGAGACATCATATATTTGGTGTTGGTCAACGTGCCGCCCATACCATAGTTTTTCTTTGGTGCTTCTTCTGTGCGACCGTCGCCAACACATAGAGCTCCCCCCATGCCTGCTGTGTATACTTCATCCATATACTTTTTAAACGACCAAGGCACGCCCATCCAATTGATTGGTGTTTGCAAAAATACAATGTCTGCCCATTGATGAAGCGCCAATTGTTCTTCCACATCGTACCCATCACGCATTGTCACTACGCGCGTGTTATAACCTTTATCTTCAAGCATGGTTATTACCTTATCAATTAAGGCTGCATTTAGCTTACCTTCGGAGAATGGGTAATATTGATGGCCATTAATAATTAATACGTTCTTAAGATCAGTAGTGCTCATAAAACAACTCCAAACTAAATTTCAGCAAAAATAAGTAAGAGAGACACTCTCCTACTCAATCTATATGTGGTATATTTTAGTTACCTAATTTAAGTTGGCAATTAGTATACTTTTAGTAACCTAGTTGTTTTTTTAGGAGGATTGATGGAAAGTATCGTAAAAACAGACAGTAAAGGTAGAAAAAAAGTGTTAAATGCATGCACTGAACCCTGCGCTATTGAAAAAGGTATGCGTTTAATTGGCGGAAAGTGGAAAGGTTCCATTATTTATCACCTTAAAGATGAGCCAGTAAGGTTCAATGACTTAACTCGTATGCTTGGCGGTGCCAGCAAAAAAATGGTCGACCAACGCCTAAAGGAACTTGAAAGTGAAGGAATGGTACTTAGAAAAGTGATAAGTGACCGACCAGTTGCTGTAACTTATGAATTAACCGATTTCGGCAAAACCGCATTGAGTATTTTAGATGAACTTAGGATTTGGTCAGAATCCCATCAAATTTAACGGTAACCACTTTGAAAGATCTAGCATACCTGTACTTAGCACAGCCTAATGCAGATTCTCATTTTGCAAGTCTGCTTGGCAACTTTGGCAGAACAAAGACATAGCGTGGACAGCAGTGGGTGTCTTTCAAAGTTTTTACCTGAGCTAAAAAACAGCAGCAGTTCTTCTACCCAGCCTCGGCGATGCTCATATGGCTTACCCGTAAATTTGTATTCACCACACAAAAGCACGGCGAACACAGCGCGAAACACAATAATAATAGGATGTATCTGACAAACTGATTTGCCGCTTCCCCACTAATCCCACCATTCACTCCTTGAACTTAGAATTTAAAGAACTAAAAGCTTAGACAAGCCACCCCAACATGCAAGTTGAGGTGGGTGTCCATCATTTTTTCTTGACTTACCTTAAAGAGCTTCTTGCAAAGCTGCTGCCGTATTATTAGCTATATAAGCTGTGATGATGGGATCCTGAGCATTGTTTTAGGCTCAGTTAAGTGGGTTCGTCATCATGAACATAAATTGCCCATGATGGATTATGAGGAGAGGATTTTATCCAGCCAAACTCTTTAATTACACTGTTAGCCATTTTTCTCATCTTCGCCCATTGAACACTGCTTGATACCGATTCATTGGTCCACAACTCTGCATTCTCTTGACCGCTAATAGATAACATATAGTCATCAAGTTCTTTGATGGCGCTTCTTGCGTTATCAGAAAGCTCATCCAAATCAGTATCCTCTAGGGCTTCTTCCCAGCTTAACGCTAGCTCATCTGCCGCGTTAGCAAAATCAGGAAACAACCCAAGTTGAACTTTTGCAGGTTGAGCTAATGCTAATAATGCCCATTCAAATTGTTCGCTAACCATTAATTAACTCCACTTACTATTGTGCCTTTTTGGTTAAGGTCGGCACGAAATGTTGCAGGGTTAACAACCCAGACTTTACCTTTGGTACTGGTCGATATTTTGTAATAAGCGCCACCATGTCTGCCACCACCTGCATGAACTTGGATTTGTGTAACTTGCTTATGTCCGTCTACTTTAATGATTGCTGCGTTACCAGAGCCCCTTGTCGATTGCCTTAATGCGACTTGATAACCTTCAGCAGTCAATAGTAGCTGCTATTTGTTCTGCATTTCGCCCCCATAATAACTTGGGTTGGGCAACCATGTTCCCAGATAGCCCACCAGAAGGTAACCGCATTGAAGCAGAGGAACTAGCACGTAGAGGGGTATTTGCAAGTAAAACTGAACCTACTTTCCTAAAGTCGTTAGCAATGCCTTGGGCAATATCATTATCTACATCTACCCATTTGTCTATCCTGCCTAGCGAACCTGAATCTTGATGAAGAAAACGCTCAGTCCAGTCAGCAATGCCATTGACCATATCTGGAATCAAATTACCGACCGCTGCTGCGGCTCCATTACCAATGGTTGAGGCTGTATCGGAGTATATTTGACTAAGTTGGTCGCTACTCAATCCTCCACTGGTACGATTATCCCCGGTCTCGACCGTCACCCCAGACAACTTACCACTACGATTATAGTTTGCGGTTATCGTTGTCGTGCCACCGTTTGAATTGCTTGTAGTCTGAGTAATTTGCGATACCTGCTTTCGCTGAATTCGACTACCTGGCTTAGTAACTCGTTCTTCTCGCACTTGACACTCATCGGCACCTTCTTCGCAACCTACATAACCCGTTGGATCTGTACCCGCTAACGGGTTGTTCATCAGGTAGCTATATGGGTTTAAGCTTTGACTGTTACCAGGCGCTTGTATCACCGGGTCTACCGACATAAACCGACCAAGGTTATAATCGTACACCCGACCGTTCATATGAATTAATGCTAACTCGTCTAAGTGTTCGTGATCGGTAAATCCTCGCGATGAAAACAGCTCTAAATCTAGCACATTGCCACTGAGTTTCGCTGGGCTAATGACTTGACCATCTCCTCCTCTCGGCTTACCAAATACATCAAAGTTACGATAAGCCATCACATTACCCACTTCGTCACTCAGTGTGGTTGTGCTGCCTAATCTGTCTTTGTGCGTAAAGCGTAATTGATAGCGCTTTACGCTTGAGTCATAACTTAATATTGCTACATCGCTAATATAAGCTCACCAAATCGTATTTCCTGAGGACGCTTCTTGTTCAAATAGCTTATCGAGATAGTACACCGTACTTTTACTGCCATCTTAACTTTTAAGACACCCGCAACTGTATGCGGTCTTTTACCAGCAGACATAGCGTGGATAACCATTCAAGTTTGAGTGGCTGTCCACACTAGTTAAACTATTTGTTAGCACATAAAAGCTAATGCCGCAGTTTAGTAAGAGTGATGCGATGCTCTCTATATTTGAGAGTCCGACAAGGAAAGCGACGAACAGCATAGTTGGCTAAGCATACACCCAAGCTTTGAACAAGGCATAGAGCAGTTACAGCAAAAGCCATGATCCTTAATGAGTTTTATCATATGCTCTTTGTTGAATCTGCACGACTTGAACAATACTGTAAAGTCCACTGAGTGTTGGGTAAATTAGTTTTCCTCGATCGTCTACCATTTTCCAATCAGTTCTGCACGACCCTGGTAGCGATGGTGTTTTGAAGGTGACCTCTAAATCTATGACTTCTCCTGGTGCAGTTTCTGGGATAGGTATTCGATTTGGACTTTGACATAAGCCTTGTGAAGCAATCGTCATACGCTGTAAATAACGCCCTGACCACATCACCCCTCCACCATTTTTAATACGCCAAATTTTAACAAACTCAGTATTAACCGGTATTGCTGTCCCATCGGGAATTGTCACGTCTTTGACAAAGATCGGAATATCTTGGATTTCTGAATTCGTTGAATACCTAGACTCAACAACAAGCGGTTTAATATCTTCAAACAGATACGATAAAAGCAACACACTGAGGAAAATGATAGTGATCAAAGTGCGTTTCCAGGTAATCGCTTTATGGTTTTTGGTTACTTTGCTTGCATAATGTGGTGCCTCTTTTCTTACTGTGGACTTATTACATATTAAGTCCTCAAGCTCTTCCTCACTTACACTTAAAAGCTGAGCAAGATATTTACGAATATGCTCATTCAGAGGGCGCTTACCTGCCAATACTTTATAAAAGTGGGATTGGCTACATTGACAGTCGTAGATCACTTGTTTCATTTGCATGCTACGAGCTTTCGCACTTTGTCTTATTTTATCCTTTAAATTCGACACGCATCTAACACAAAAACAAAAATATAACACAATTGCATCACATGTAACAAAAACACATAACCAACTGTTTTTAGTGGTTATAATTTTTCTTTATAACAACGACTCTTTCGGACAGATGCTCGGACACACAATTCCACGCTCTGCGAGAGTGTGATATGCCATGATATTTCTCGTTCAATTCAAACCTAAGGAATAACAGCTATGAAAAAAAGTCGGAATTTAAAGCAATCAATCTTGTTAGCCTCAATCGGATTTTTTGCATCGCAATCACAAGCAGTTGACTACTGCGGTGGACAAACCTCTATTAATAACCCTTTTCCTTGTTGTACATCTGCAGATGAAGTAGAAGGAAATTGCACTTGGTTCGCTTGGAAAAAAGCAAAAGATGTATGGGGCCACTCATTACAATTAAACGATTATCCCAGACATGCATATCGTTGGGATGTCGACTCTTATAAGGCCATCAATAAATCATCGGGCTATATTTACAGAAGAGAGCCCGCATTAAACAGTGTAGCTATCAGAGATAGTCGTAATGGAGATTACGGACATGTTGCTTGGGTGGCAAATATTGATGGTAACAATCTCACAGTGCAAGAACAAAACTGCAAGTCGAATAATCAGTATCCTAATGGCATAGTGCGTAATCGCAGTTTTTTTAATAATTATCTGCTAGGTATGCGAGTACAAGACTTTTGGGTGAGCGGACACAGAATAGCAGCCGATCCTGATGCAACAATATCTAGACCAAACTTTGACGCCCAATTTAAAGTTAAGAACATAACGAATAGTACCCCGTACCATTTTAGGCATATCGCTTTGGCAGTACATGACTCAAATGGTAACTTTTTGTTTAATATGAAGAAGTATGACTCTTCAAACCGTTCATCAGATGCTATTTATACATTGTCTGAGTTAAGTGATAATAATTATGCGCTATCGGGAGGGGAAATTTCTAGGAGCGCTCGCGCAGTTGCCTATTTCAATCAACCAGGACAATTTCGTGTTGTAGCGAAGATCCGGTGGATTGACAACTCTTGGACAGAAGTCGGACATCAAGATATCACTGTTGAGTAGCTAAATAACATCTATTGATATTAAAAAGAGCTGACTATAATCAATCAGCTCTTTTTTGATATATCTAAATCACAACGCCAGCATTAAAATCTCTTTCGCCTTCGCTAAATCAATATCGCCGTGCTCACCTAGTGCCGTCATGCCGTTCTTTTCTAGGTTAGCGATAACTTCTTGTACTGCTTTTTCGTCTAATTGATAATCAGCTAAACGCGTTTGCACCGCCATCGACTCAAAAAAGTCCTGAACTGCTTTTATCGTTTGGTCAATTTGCTGTGCTTCGTCTGCAGCTGCAATACCAAATACACGCTCACCAAGTTGCTTGATTTTCTCGGCTTTTTTGTCTCGTTGCACATACATCACCGCAGGTAATACAATCGCAAGCGTTTGCGCGTGGTCAAGGTTATACAATGCCGTTAGCTCATGACCAATCATATGTGTTGACCAATCCTGTGGCACGCCTTGACCAATAAGGCCATTTAGCGCCATAGTTGCAGACCACATAACGTTTGCTCTTACATCATAATTGTTAGGCTCGCTTAACGCCTTTGGCCCTTCGCTGATAAGCGTTTGTAAAATACCTTCTGCGAATCTGTCTTGCAGTGGCGCATTTACTGGATATGTTAAATACTGCTCAATCACGTGAACAAACGCATCCACTACCCCATTACTCACTTGGCGAGGCGGCAGTGAATAGGTGTATTCTGGATCGAGTACCGCAAACTGCGGCTGTACCGTCGGTGACGAAAATGCACGCTTTTGCGAAGTTGCCTTTTTAGTAACCACTGAGTTGCCGTTACTCTCAGAGCCTGTAGCAGGTAAAGTAAGCACAGCACCAATCGGTAATGGATTGCTAAAGCTTGCACCTTTTACCAAAATGTCCCAAGGCTCACCGTCAAAATTAAAAGCTGCCGCCACAAACTTTGCGCCGTCGATAACACTGCCGCCGCCAACCGCAAGAATAAAGTTCACATCATTTTGCTTTGCCGTCGCGACCGCTTGCATTAGTGTTTCATATGTTGGGTTTGGCTCCACACCACCAAATTCCACAACCTCAACACCTGTCAATGCACTCATAGCTTGGTCGTATACACCATTGTTTTTAATTGAGCCACCGCCGTACAGTAGCAGCACCTTTGCTGTCTCTGGTAATCGTGAGGTGATTTCACTCATTTGGCCTTTACCAAAAAGAATTTCGGTTTGATTTTTAAATACAAAATTAAGCATGCTCAATTCCTTACTGTTTAATATTCGGTTCTTTCGCTAACATTTCTAGCAGCTTTTCTGCTAGTAATTTGTCTGAAAACGGGTTTTGCCCTGTAATTAGCTCTCTATCAACAACCACTTTTGGCTGCCATGCATTTGCAAACTGCATCTCTCCTCCAGCCTGGGACATCGCGGCTGCTGGGTAAAAGTTGAGTTTTTCGCCATTTAACGTGCTTTCAAATACTTGTTCTTCTGGGTTCGAAAATATCGTCATTTGATATCCGTCATAAATCCAGTTTTTCGCTTGAACAGGTGATTGTGTTGTTAAACTCTGATAATACGCTTTTGGTTCACTTTGCGCCGACAGCAACGTAATTGGGCCGTGGCAAATCGCGGCTGTAGGTTTATTCTCGCGGTTAAAATGGCGCAAAATTTCACCCACCTGCGGATTATTCGCCAAATCAATTAATGGGGCGTGTCCGCCTGGAATAAATACCGCATCAAACTCGTCTAACCCCGCAGCAAGGATCTCGCTAAAACTCGCGGTATCGTTAATATCTGGCAGGTTAGCAATAAATTTTTTGATGCTTTGTAATTTAGTCTCATCACCGCCAAAGTAATCAACCGTCACTGACTTTTGATCAACAGCAGGGGCATTGCCTTTTGGTGTTGCTAATACCAGTTTATATCCAGCATCCACCAACGCCTTTGCTGGGATCCCAAACTCATTGAGATAATAACCTGTTTCTATTGTCTCACCACTGGCAAGCTCCATCGAGGTTTCGCTCGAAAGTAACACTAATACCTCACCTTCACTTGCATGAACGCTAAGCGCAAGCGCTGAACCCAACAACGATGACATATATGGACGCTCTGCTGCTGTCAAGTAATACTCATCCAACAAGGTTGTTTTAACAGCCTTGTTGCTTCTTTTATTTATCTCTCATTTACTATTTGTATGTATTGATAAACAGTCACTTTGAGTCACCCTAAATAAGGTGCTGCTCTGACATATATTCGGGCTTAACTGACTTTCAGCGCCCCTAATGAGTTTCGAACCTAGCCACCCAAAAAGTAGAATACACCCACGCGGCATTGAATGCCTTGCCTATAACGGGTTTAACTAGGTAGGTTTGACCTTTTGTTCATCGTTATGTTTACAGCAATGAGAATATGGCTATCAAGGGCTCATAAACACCCACTCGGGCTCGAGGCCCTTGTCACGACCGGGCTCCTTAATAGCCATAATTTGAGTCATGATTGCGCCTCACTTTGTGTATATTGGGCTTTATAAGGTTCATTTCTTTGTAGCAATATCCACATTAAGCGAGCCAATCGGTGGGCCGTGGCCACCACCGCTTTATTTTTACCGCGACGTTCTACCAATGCGTTGATCCATTTGTTTAAATCATCCTGCTTTTTGTGCGCATGATTGACCACTGTACGGGCACCATGAATGAGTTGTTTTCTTAGATAACGATCACCTCGTTTGGTGATCCCTCCCATCTTCTTGGTTTCACCCGAAGCATATTGACGTGGTGTGATCCCAAGCCACACAGCCAACTCCTTTTTATTAGAAAATGCTTGCCCTTTATCTATTGTGGCACTCAATGCCGATGCGTTGATAATCCCAATTCCGGGGATGGATTGGATAATTTGAGCAGCTTGGCTCTGTTCATTAAACTGCTTAAATTGTGCCTCTACATTTTTAATATTGGCGTCTAACTTTTGCATTTCTTCATAAACGTCTCTGAGGAGTAGATTTAAAGCTCCATGTAAATTACGGTTGAGCAGATCAGCAATGGTTGCACGAAAAGACTTTAAGCTCTTCTTGATGACGATGCCAAATTCAAGTAACAAACCACATGTTTGGTTGATGCAGGCAGTTCGATTATGTATGAGCCGTTCCCGATAACGATGTAGTGCTAGGATTGCTTGTTGATGCTCTGTTTTTACAGGAACAAAGCGAATGTTAGGTCGAAGGCTCGCTTCATAAATCGCCATACAATCATTTTTATCGTTTTTATTGCCACGGACAAAAGGGGTAACATGTTGCGCAGGGATAAGCTGAACTTGGTGCCCAGCTTGTAAGCAGCAGCGCCCCCAATAATGAGACGTTGAGCATGATTCCATAACAACATTACAAGCAGGTAATTGGGTCAATGTTTGCAAGAGCTTTGCTCTATCTAACCTTCTGGAAAAACATTTATTACCTTGCTTATCAAACGATAAAAGTTGGAATACATTTTTTGCTAGATCAATTGAAAGCGTGCTAACGTTATTCATGATGGACTCTCCTAATAACTGTGTTTGCAACTATCAGTTTGGCGCATTGACGCCGATTTGGGAGCGTCCATCTCATCACCCACACTATCGTATTCACTAAACTCTTGTTCATCCCGGCTCCTCATACCAGTTCAATATCGACAAGTTTAGGCGATTTGCGGATACAGGAGAATTCGGATAAATTGGTAGGAGCAATCAGAATATTTATGGCTCGAATGTTTTATGTCTCATCTCACCCAACTGAAAACTTTTGTGGAAGTATACCGCTGCAAAAATATCACCAAGGCTGCGGCCAACTTGGGGATGTCGCAACCGGCAGTCACTGCACATATTCAAACCATGGAAGCGGTAGTAGGAAAAGCCTTGTTTGAACGTCAAGCACGAGGTGTAAAGCCAACGCCAACAGCACATGACTTAGCGCTGCAGGTGTCTGGTCATATCGATATTTTAGAGCAGAAGATCACCTCAATTCGGGCACGCTCCAATGCGGTGTTTGGCACACTAAATATTGCTGGTCCCGCGGAGTATTTAAGCTTTGTCTCCGGTCCACAAATCGCCAACTTATTGCAAGCGGGCAACATTAACGTGGTACTTCATATTGGCAATAAAATTAACATTTTCGACGCACTAATAAACGACACCGCCGACATCGCCATTGCCGCCTCTACGCCAGATCCCACAACCTTTGACTATCTCGTTCTAGATAAAGAACAACTGTGGCTAGTGATGAACCGTTTAGAGGGCCGAGAAATTCAAGACAACGATATTACCGCCGACTTACTCTCAAGCTATAACGTCGTCACGTACGATCAAGACTTACCTTTGGTTAGACAATACTTTGACCGTGTATTTAATGCGAGCTGCAACTCTAATGTCATCGCTATTTGTCCAGACATTAGAGCAATTGCTAACATCATTCGCTCTGGAATTGGTTACTCCGTTCTCCCCGATTATCTCTGCCGAGATCTCATTAAAGCAGGTGAACTGATCCAGCTTGGCCCCATAGGCCCCGAAAACAACATCTATTTGGTATGGAAAAAGGGCGCGTTAAAGCACCCTCGCATTGCTTTTGCGAAAGATGTGATCTCCGCCTTTGCTAATATTAATTATCTTTCGAATTAAAAAGTTGTAAAAAAAATTATTTTCCGCAGATTTCTGCTGAGAATTCCTGTTACCTTGCTGTAAATTAAAAGAGACGGGTTGGAACAACAATGGACTATCAAAGCCAATATCGTGACTTAACTATTTATTACGACGCACTAAAAAAAGCAACAAAGCAAAGTGAAGCGGTACCAGACACCACAGAAAAATGGCTGGCACTCGTAGAAACGACCTTATTTGAACTACAAGAGCTTGCCCATATGGAAAAGGCTTATATGCAAAAATCAAGAACGATGAATAACCTAATTGAGTTGGTGTATTCCAGCGCCCCAAGCATGGACTAGCAACTAAAGGTTATTGCTGTTGAGTTTTGCATTGACAAGAGTGCTACTACTAGCACTCTTTTTTTCGCTAGAAATGGAGTTAAATAGATTTAAAGTTTAAACGATAGAGACGAGATCCTTATAGGTTTTCTGCAGTTCGCCACTTGCAAATACCATTTTATAGGCAGGAATTCGAGCACTAAGACTTTTATTAGACATGTTGTCCTCTGAGTTTTTTAGGCACATAGACAAAATGACCCACACACGAAGCTAGCTTAGCAAGGGGCCTGAGTCATCATTAATTGTCAGATATCATATCAAACTATCAAAATCGAATGGTGCTTCATATACGCTAAGCTAGGGTGTAAGTAAAAGAAGCGGGCTGTTTTGAACTATTGGCATAACTATAGTGCTAAGTTATACTTAAGAAGTCAGACAAGAGGTGTATTTATGGCTGTTACTTCGGTGAAAAAAGCAAAAAATGTTCAAACATTTATACCTAAAATGAGCAACTTTGAAATAAGCGCTAAATACGAAGGTCTAAGCTTTAAAAAAGAGAGCGTGAGCAAATCAATTGCTGATTTAAAAGCAAAATATGCGAGATAAATACGGCGTTGCTCAGGATAGTTATTGTTATCCAAAATCTGACGTACTAGTTAATAAGCTTAATATTACAGATGCAAATGAGTTAGCGGAAGCTGAGCTAGCGTTTACCGCCTTTAGATATAGTAAATACTCTTCTACAATCAAATCCCTCCACGAATTTAGTTTAAATCATTTACGACATCTCCACTGGTATTTATTTCAAGATGTATATGATTGGGCTGGTGAGATTAGAACTGTTGACATTTCCAAAGGAGAAACTCGGTTTTGTACTTGTTCACGAATCAATGTTGAAATACAAAAGCAGTTCCAGCAAATTGAAACATTGGATATAAACGCAGCTAAACCAGAAATCTTAGCCCAGCTTGCGGATATCTACTGTGAATTAAATATTATTCATCCCTTTAGAGAGGGCAATGGTAGAACTCAACGTTTTTTCTTTGAGGAGCTACTATTTTTCTTAGGCTTTTCTGTCAATTGGCCAGACATATCAAAAGATGAATGGGTTCAAGCAAATATAGATGGCTACTACGGTAATTTAAATCCACTAAACACCATCCTAACACTCGCGACGAGATAGCTTACCCCACACACGTTTAATGCCTGAATTGTAGCGAGTGCTAATCCACATACAGCACGATATGTTAACAGCCCTATTTTGGTGCTGCCCCAAGATACCCAACTTGTAGCGGAGCATTTCTTCGAGCTATAAACCCGATATAAAGTACCGCGACACACAGCAGCATAGGCACTGATTTTAAGTAAGCAAAATAGTCATAAAAGAAGGTTACTTCCCAGAACACCTTTGCGGTTTCTTCATTTATACCCATTCTATCTAGGTTACGGAGAAAGTTTTCCATTAAGGCAAAAAAATCTATTAACGCTAAGGTCAAAACTAAGAAATGTAATGGCCCCTCCGCATAGTTTTTTTCAAACACAGAGGCACTTCTTCCTCGGGTAAGCAACACCGCAAAAGCCATCCGATGTTTTAGCAAAAAGAGTAATAAAAGGCTGAGTGATAGCTGGATGAAGAATGCACAAGAGTTTCCTATAAAATTGTTATCCACTATCGGATAAATAAAGTTCTCCAGTGTATATACAGCTACCGTTGAACACAAAAATACTACTACAAAGCAAAGCGTCAACAGCTGACTATTTTTGTCTTTGTAAGAGTAAAAGAACAAAACTAACAATAAGATAAATAAAGTAGATTCAAAAATAATTACGCCAAAAGCCGAACCCAAGATTAGCGTAAGAATACTACCTTTGTCCTTCATATTGTCTGGATATAGTCGCGAGAGCGCTTCGGTATCATCCAAAATATCAGCGAGTTTAACTCTGCAGAGATCGGCAAACTTCATTAACGTGCCAAGCTTAAAAGAGCTAACACCATTAAGGTAGTTGTCTAGCGTTCGCATGCCAATCCCGAGGTGGCGGCATATATCTTCTCGCGACATCCCGCGTTTATGCTTAAGGCCCTTTATTAGTAGTCCTATACGCTGGCTTACTTCATACTCTTCTGGCGTTTGCATCAGCCCGCCGTCTCCTTATTCCGTGATTTACTTATCGACTTATTACTACGTACTTTGGGGCTGCTGCGTATTTCTTTTCCGTGCGAGTATTCCTGCATAGAGGAGTACTAAACTGAGTAAGATCGGCGGGGCTTTAATGTATTCGTAATAATCATAAAAGAAAGTTAATTCCCAGAATGTTTTAGCGAAATCTTCATCCATACCGATATGCTCTAAGTTGCGAATAAAATTTTCCATCAATGCGCAAAAATCAATGAGCGCTATCATCATTGCTAGGAAGCACAGAGGTGCCTCGATAGGGTTTTTCTCAAAGACATCTTCAGACCTGCCTCGCGTGATAAATACAGCAAATTTCATTCTATATTTAAGTAAAATGAATAAAAGTAAGCTTAAAGACAAGTTAGTTGAGAAAGCATAAATATTTTGATAGAAGGCATTAGTAACCACGGGAAAAAGAACAAAATGCAGCCAGTAGTTAGCTACATTCGTTAATATATAAGCAGTGACAAAAGTTGCGACCATGCATTGACTGTTTTTGTCCTTATATGAATAGCAAAGCAGCGCTATTAATAAAAGCAAGAAAACCGACTCGAAAAGCATAGCGGTTGTACCTAAGCCAAAAAGCAATGTAAGAATACTGCTTTTGTCTTTCATATTGTCTGGATACAGTCGTGAGAGCGCTTCGGTATCATCTAAAATATCGGCGAGTTTAACTCTGCAGAGGTCGGCAAACTTCATTAACGTACCAAGCTTAAAAGAGCTAACGCCATTAAGGTAGTTGTCTAGCGTTCGCATGCCAATCCCGAGGTGGCGGCATATATCTTCTCGCGACATCCCGTGTTTATGCTTAAGCCCTTTTATTAGTAGCCCTATGCGTTGGCTTACTTCGTATTCTTCTGGCGTTTGCATCGCCTCACTATCCTTTTATATTAAACTATCAATTAGTACTGAACCTGTTATTACTAAAGTTACAGTGTAGCTCTAACTTGTAACGGAGCATGTCTTCGAGCTATAAACCCAACATAGAGTAAAGCGATGCAGAGAAAAGCTGGGATAGTCTTGAGATATTCAAAATAATCATAAAAGAAGGTAACCTCCCAAAAAGTTTTAGCTAGCTCCTCACTCATACCTAAGCGATCCAAGTTACGCAGAAAATTTTCCATGAGGGCCAAAAAATCGATAAGCACTAACGTCATTGCTAAAAAATAAATTGGGGCTTCTATGCCATTCTTTTCAAATACAGATGCAGATCTTCCCTGAGTTAAAAATACACTAATCGTCATTCTATGTTTAAGTAAAAACAGTAACATGAGGCTAAGAGTTAACTGCAACCCAAAAGCATAAATATTCTCGAAAAAATAGCTTTCAACAGCTGGGAAAATAATGAACCTCAAGAGGTATGCGACAACGACCTCAAGTGCAAAAATAAAGAGGAAAATGCCTGTGATAGTTTGACTATTCTTATCTTTGTAGCAGCAACAAAACAAAAGTAATAGAAGGAGGAATACGATAGATTCGAAAATAAGAAAATACCCAGCAATAGATCCCAAGATAAGCGTAAGAATACTCCCTTTGTCCTTCATATTGTCTGGATATAGTCGCGAGAGCGCTTCGGTATCATCCAAAATATCAGCGAGTTTAACTCTGCAGAGATCGGCAAACTTCATTAACGTGCCAAGCTTAAAAGAGCTAACACCATTAAGGTAGTTGTCTAGCGTTCGCATGCCAATCCCGAGGTGGCGGCATATATCTTCTCGCGACATCCCGCGTTTATGCTTAAGGCCCTTTATTAGTAGTCCTATACGCTGGCTTACTTCGTACTCTTCTGGCGTTTGCATCGCCCCGCTTTCCCTTTAACCAAAACATCAAATTAACCCAAACATTACATTTTGTTTAATATAAAGACAAGTACATGCTCTAATAGATGAGAGCTGCATAGGTATTGAGGTTGAAACATAACTAGGAGAATAAAATGCTCATGCTTTCTAACTGTGGCAGATGTTTGCAATATGAAATTGAAACGCAGTATTCGAAAGCTACTGCGTTTACATAAGATTTAGCTAATTTTGGATTTGCTGCCTTTTAGTTCGTACTATTAAACCTATATACAGAAGAAAGATACACAAAAATATTGGGACGGCTTTCAAGTATGCAAAGTAATCAAAAAAGAAAGTTACTTCCCAAAACATCTTGGCAGTCTCCTCATTAACTCCCATCCGGTCTAGATTACGAAGAAAATTCTCCATTAAGGCAGAGAAATCAGTAAAAACAAGTAAAAGTACTAGAAAATATAGTGGACCTTCTGCATAATTTTTTTCAAATACCGACGCGGATTTCCCTTTCGTTATTATTACAGCAATGGTCATTCTATGTTTCAGTATAAACAGTAATAATAGACTGAGTATTAGCTGAGCAGAAAATATGTATGTATTTTCGAGAAAGTTACTACCTATCAGCGGGAATATCATCGTTTTAAGTGCATACAAGGTAATAGCCGATAAAGTAAACACAAATGCAAAGCATAATGTCAAGAGTTGACTATTAATATCATCTTTGGACATTACGACTAAGACTAGTAAAGCGACAGGAAAAAAGAGTTCTAAAACAGTCGCACTAACAAAAGTTGCACAAATTGTTGCGACAATACAGGTTAATAAAGATAGGTTAAACAAACTTTTCATGACACACCTTAACCATTAGACTTTTCATTTGGAGAAACTTCATTTTGAACTCTGGGACCTCCTCCAGTACTCACACCTGTGCCACCAATAACTAGCTTACACAATGAACGACTAAGGACTATTTTTATCGGCTTTTTCTGTGCAGCCTTCATTGTTCTTTTCCTCACTTTTTTCTCCATACAGGCCGGAGAGCTTATCTGTATCTTCTAAAATATCTGATAACTTTACTTTACAGATTTCAGCAAACCGAAGCAATGTCCCAAGCTTAAAGGAGCTAGAGCCATTTAAATAGTTATCAAGGGTCCTGTCACCCACACCTAAACGCCGGCTAACCTCTTCTCGGGTCATCCCTTTTTTGCGCTTTAGCCCACGTATCAGTCGGCCGATACGCTGGCTTACCTCGTATTCTTCTGGCGTCTGCATCGCCCCACCATATCTCTCAATCACCCCAACCAAATTAACCAAAAGTTTACATCCAGTTAAATATAAAGACAAGTAGATGACAGTACTATTTTTAGGTGCACACTCGCAAAACAACCCAAAACAGAAACAAACTTATCATTATATTTGAATTTTTGGTATCAATTGATTTAAGCAACCCTTACTACACCCGCTTATTTGTTATTTAGCAGACCAATAAAATCAATAATTAAAAACACACAGACTTCTCTATTTTTATGGGAAAATCTTCACATTATTGTATGGGCGCAGCATTTGCTTTATTTAAAACCTGCTTACGGCGCGCTGTTATTCCTGCGTATAAAACAAACATGCAGAGCAGATAAGGCACGGCCTTAATATAAGCAAAGTAATTATAAATAAAGGCTAGCTCCCAAAATGGTTTGGCAACTTCTTCACTTATTCCTAAACGCTCTAGGTTACGGATAAAGTTTTCCATCAATGCGGCAAAATCAATCAAAGCTAACGTACATGCTAGTGCATAAAGCGGCGCATCTACTTGGTTCTTCTCAAAAATGTTGGCTGAATTCCCTTTGGTAAACCACGCACCTAAAAACATTCTGTATTTGATCATGAACGCCAGCAGTAAACTCAGTAAAAGTTGAGCTGCAAAAGCATAGATATTTTCAATGTAATAGCTTTCAATAGCTGGGAAGACGACATAATTCAACCAGTATGCAACAACGATTTCTAACGAAAAAGCAAATATAAAAATTGCAACAATGCTTTGGCTATTCTTGTCATTACGCGCATAAAACAATAACAAAATAAGAAAAGCAAATAAGGTAAATTCAAGCACCATAACGCCGACAAAATAGCCCGTAAATAGCAAAAAGATATTGCCTTTGTCTTTAATATCCTCTGGATACAAGCGCTTCAGCGCCTCGGTATCATCCAAAATATCAGCCAGCTTTACCTTGCATAGATCTGCAAACTTTAACAATGTCCCAAGTTTAAATGAGCTCACCCCGTTTAAGTAATTGTCTAACGTGCGCGAGCCTATACCTAAACGTTTACAGACATCTTCTCGGGTCATACCTCTGGTACGCTTTAACCCAAGTATTAACCTACCTATCCGCTGGCTTACCTCATATTCCTCTGGTGTTTGCATTAATCCACTGTCATTTTACGGTATTATTTGAATTAACCCAAACATTACATTTAGTTAAATATAAAGACAAGCCAATCACGACCACATCACATAAAAAGTACATAAATTCAGGGAAATTTTACGTAAATTGAAATATTTTCATCGTTTTTCACTTTATACGGTGCTTTTAGAGACAAACCTTTTTGAGGGTATGCCCCTCATAGCCTTGAGTAATCCGCAGCCGGCGTTTTAAAAAGATCGCTGGGTAAACTAGCTCCTACGCGGTGGTGTGGAGTCCGTATAAGGTGCTTTGTGCAGCGGTTGACGCTTTACAAAGATCGCTGGGTGAACCAGCTCCTACGCGGTGGTGTGGAGTCCTTATAAGGGGCTTTGTACAACGGTTGACGCTTTACAAAGATCGCTGGGTGAACCAGCTCCTACGAGGAGGTGTGGAGTCAGTATAAGGGGCTTTGTGCTGCGGTTGGTTCCTTAAAAGATCGCTGGGTGAACCAGCTCCTACGCGGTGGTCTGGAGTCAGTATAAGGTGCGTTGTGCAGCGGTTGGTGCCTTATAAAGATCGCTGGGCGAACCAGCTCCAACATGATGGGGGTGTATCGCATAGTTAACCAGCTGCAATATTAAAAGGTGATTGTTATGCTTTACAAAAAAGTACAGTTGTTCTATTTTAATAAAAGTACAAGTGTTCTTTTTTAGAGGTCAGGATGAAATTCAGCTACTTTAACGATAAAGACGGCTCGCTTATCACCAAGATAAGCCGGGGGATCACAGGGCTTATGTGCACGCTTGCGCCACCTATTACTTCGAGGTTAGGTCAGGTATTACTGATGAGCCCGCATGGTAAGCGTCAATATCAGTTTAAAAATAAAAAACCCAATGGTGAATTCAATATTCTTACCTCGCTCGGTCGCGTTCATGTAAACGTGTTTGGCCTTGGCCCGAAGACCGTTGTGTTAAGTCATGGTTGGGCCGATAACAGCAGTTGCTTTGATACTTTGATCCCAGAACTCGTTGCAGCGGGATTTTGTGTGGTGGCGGTTGATCATGTTGGTCATGGGCAATCTCATGGTAAGCAAGCCCATTTGCTGGCTTTTGTTGAGGCACTGGATACTCTAATTGAAAAGCTAGAAGCCGATCGCCATGATATCGTGGCTTTGGTGGGCCATTCTATGGGCGCTGTGGCGCTGATGAACTTACCAGATTATCGCCTAGAAAATCGCGTGGTTATTAATGTTGCAACTCCCGTGCAGTTTTTTGAGCTGATGTTTGAGCGCGTCGCGCGAGCGGGCATTTCTGAAAAAATGCTGCACCAAGTGTTAGGCGCTATCACCACAAGGTATGGCACGCATTGGCATTTGATCCGAGATAAATTCCACGACGGTGTACTTAAGTTTAAGCCGACATTTATTCACGATACCGAGGACCGATTTGCGCCATTTGAACACGTAGAGTCGCTTATCGCAGCCGCTCCTGAACGTTTAATCCAAACCTCAGGCCTTGGACATCGCCGCATTTTAGGCGATACTGGCGTTATTCAACGTATTACTCAAAGAATAACTGCATAAGTGATGAATAAAGGCGAGAGAACGAGACAAACCATTTTAGAGCAAGGTATGCGCTTTAGTAGCCAATATGGCTTGATAGAAGTCACTATTGGTTCTATGGCAAAGCTTTGTGGCTTGTCTCGCAGCGGGCTTATCTCGCATTTTGACAGTAAAGAAGATATGCAGTTGGCGATCCTCGATTACTGTGAAGATCAATTTATGCTGCATGTCGTCGCACCGGCACGACACCAAGATCCCCTTGTACAACTCAAGATGCTCTTTTCTATTTGGGCCGACTGGACTCGTGAACTATTTAATGAGCCACATTCAACTTGCCCGTTTATCAAAGCGTTGGTTGAGTTTAATTGCCATACAGACAGCCCGATTCATACCAAAGTTACCGAGCAACATAACCGATTATTTAGCTATATTAAGCATAAAATTGTGCAAGGGATAGAAAGCGGTATTTTTCATCCTGAGCTTGATGCGCAGTGCGCGGCGTACGAGCTATACAACTTGTATCTAGGCCATGCGATAGCGAAAAATACGGTACTAACAGAACATGCCAGCGAGTTGTTTAAACGTAATATTGAGCACTTACTTGAAAGTTATCAAGCTGATCCAAAAACACGGAGCGCATCTGCATGATTGAAATAATCTCTACCCCAAACCGCGATATTGTTGAGCAGCTTACTGAGCTATACATCGCGACTTTTTCAGCGCCGCCACGTAATGAAGAAATAGACCAAGCAGCCATTCGCTTGCTTATGGAAAAGGAAATCGAAGAAGGCGAAGTACGCGTTATTTTTGATGATTCAACACAGCAACTTATTGGTAGTTTGTCGCTAGTGCCAATCGCGCATTTTAAAGATAAGGCGCGCTTTGATCTTACGTCAGGCCTCTATATTTCGAACTTTATGGTTGATGCAAATATTCGCGGCAAAGGAATTGGCAAGCAATTACTGCAAGACACCTTAGCCGCTACTCGCCAACCTATCCACACTCGTTGTCGAGTAGATGCCTTAGCGGTGAATCATCTATTTCAGCGCCATGGCTTTAAATTGATTGCTAATTACACAACAATCATGAATAACTCGGTTGCGGCACGTAATATCTACACCTATCAAGCTGAATAATCTGCAGATAACCTTTGGATTGTCATTGTTGATTAATACATTCACTCTTATACTTTGCCAAAGAGTCGTCGTGTAGAGTAATGAGATGCTGAGGTTTTTTTCGATTGAACACGGTGTAATTTCCGAAATGGAACCAAGCGCCGACACCCCGATTGAAATAGCGATCAAAAACGCCCATTGGATAGATACTATTAATCCCACTGAGGAGGAGCGAGTTGCCCTTGCAAACACGCTAAATATTACCCTTCCTGGTGCGGATGACGTAGAGGAAATTGAAGCCTCTTCGCGCTGTTTTATCGACAGCGAAGGTCTGCATGTACACGCTTTGTTTATGTCTCCCAATGATGGGCGTTTTAATACGGTGACCGTGGCCTGCTTATTACAAAAGAACTGCTTATTAACCATTCGTGATGACGAGCTTGCGGATTTTAGATTGCTGCGACTACGTGCGCGTAAAGGGCAAGTGGCGTGCGATAACCCAAAACAGCTGTTAGTGACTTTGTTCGATCAAAAAGTCGAAAACCACGCGGATATGCTTGAGGATATGCACCACCAGCTTGAAAAGCTCAGTGCCTATGTACTTGAGGAAGAAGACTCAGATCTAGAAGAAGCCGTTAGTCGTATTTCAAGGCTAGAAGATGCCAATGGTAAAGTGCGCTTATGTTTGATGGATACGCAGCGCAATATCTCGTTTTTAATGCGTCATGTGGGGGTGCAATCTGAGGAGCGAGAAACGCTACGGGAAGTCACACGAGATATCGAAACCTTAATGTCGCACTGCGCCTTTCTCTTCGATAAAGTGAATTTTTTGATGGATTCTACGCAGGGTTTTATCAATATCGAACAAAACCAAATTATTAAAACCTTCTCCATTGCCTCTGTCGTATTTTTGCCACCCACTGTGGTTGCCAGTGTGTATGGAATGAATTTTAATAATATGCCAGAGCTAAACTGGGCATGGGGCTACCCTTTTGCCATTGCTATTATGCTACTGTCTGGTTTTGCGCCTTACCTATTCTTTAAACACAAAGGTTGGCTGTGATTTTTGGTTAATCTAGAGGTGTAGCTTCATTTCCAGCAGGCAAGGTGTAAATCCCGCTTTTTCATACGCGCGAATTGCTGCGGCGTTACTACTGTATACATCAAGGTAAAAATCGTTGACGTTTTGGGTTTTACACCAAGCGATTAAGTGCTCCATGATCTCTTGATTCAAACCTTTACCACGATGCTCAGGTGTTACATACATAAAACCAAGATAACCATGCTGCGAATGTTGTAGCTGCTGTTTCGATGCTCTGATCTGCACATACCCTGTCGCCACTATTTGCTCTGACACTACTCCAACAACCACTAACGTATTCGAACAAGTGAGTAATTTTTCAAGATCATAGTATTTGGCGTCTTGCGATTTGATTGCTGCGTTATACGGACGCTCCGCTTCGATCACTTGCTGTTCTAAGTCTAGAAGTGTGGTTAAGTCGTTGATGGTGGCTGCTCTAATTTTCATATTTTTTCCTTAAAAAAAGCCACCTTAGCTTAACTAAGGTGGCAAAGCCACTATCTACAGTGTTAAAAATTGTCAGGGACTACATGAGTTAGCTAAGTATTAATGGTCGTGAGACTCCTCTGCTGCAATACCAAGCCATACTAGTTTTTCTGGTACGTAATCTAGTTCAAACGTGTCTACTAGTTTGGCTTCTTCTAAATCAAACTTTTTGATTTGTTTTGCAATTGGATCGCTCACATATACCGCTTGCTCTGAATGAGAGAATGTAATTTGGAAACCGTGACCTTCTGGCATCGTAGTTAAATCGGCATCGCTAACTTGTACTTCACCTGCTGCTTCAAAATGGTGCTCACCATCATGATCATGACCGGCAAAAATGCTGAGCTTACCTGCTGTATCCATCACTACAACATGCTCACCCGCAAAGCTAAATCCAAAGCTCGCGATGCGATAGTTATCACTTACTTGCCATTCAAGCTTTTCGATATGGCCATGCTCTGGGTCAACCATCAGCACATCATTACCTGCTGATGCGATAAACTGCTCTGCATCATGGTGACCTTTAAGGGTGCCAATTCGCTGCCCGTCAGCAAAGTAATCTGGATTGGCGAGTTTTACTGCACTGAAGCTTTCGCCTTGCTGAGTGATAAGCGCAACACCATCACCACAACCAAATGCCACTGCTTCTTCATTTTGTGCGCTGCCGTGAAGTGCTGGACAGCTTACGTTAAATACTTGCTCTTGATGGAAATGGTCACCATGCGCATGATATAAACCAATTTGCGAAGGTAGAGAAGTTTCGGTTTGAGGGTCTCTGATCGTACTAATTAGAAATTCGCCTCGAGCTTGCGCTGCACCGTGCATGTAAGTGTCATAATGTAGCGCAGCGACTTCGCTTTGCTCGCCGCTAATATGCGCTTCAGTGAACATTGCTGCACCGGCATTCTGTTGACTGTCTTTGTCGCCATCAGAGAATACAGCAATACCCGACTCACCCACTGTAACGTGTGTTGGCTTCACTGATTCTAAATGGAACGAAGCAAGTGCAGGCGCTTCTTCATGAGTATGGTGATGGTCGCCATGCTCTTCCTCATATAAACCACCATCAATAAATTCCACTAAACCTTGGTCTCGTTGTACCAACACAGCAAAGCGGTGATTTTCAGAGCTATATACATATTTTGGATAGTGAGTAACACCAATTGAGTCAATAAGTGATTTATCCGCCGTTGAGTACACATTCACAACGTTACTATCTGCACTAGTGACTATCAGGCGACCATTTGCGTCTGTGATCGCATCTCCATGATCGTGATCATCATGACCATCGTTATCGTTACCATTGTCTTGTGTTGGCGGGTCTACTTTTACGATTGTATGTTCAGTACCACCACAAGCGGAAAGGAGAATTGCGGAAATGGCAACTGCCAAAAGTTTACCTTTTAATACCATGAGAGAGATCCTATTTATATTTATGTTATACCATAACCTTAAATATGTTATCTTATCACAAATATAAAAACAACATCCCAGCTATTCTTCTATTGACTATTTAACACACAACCCCAATAGTGAACTAATAATCCGACAACGATAAAGCTATCAGTAGGTAAAAAGGACTGTTTAATGGACTATTTGGTTGCCATTACCTTATTTGCAATTGCATCTTCCGTAACACCCGGGCCAAACAATATTATGGTAATGACGTCTGGTGTTAATTTTGGCTTAAGGAGAAGCATTCCACTACTAAGCGGTATTTGTGTAGGTTTTTCGATTATGCTTTTGTTAGTCGGCTTAGGTTTTGCGCAGCTTTTTGAGTTGTTTCCTAATTTACACTTTATTTTAAAGTGCATTGGCGTCATTTATCTTCTATATCTTGCCTACCTTGTCGCGATGTCTTCACCTACAACGGATGCAGACGCAAGCTCTCAACCTTTTTCGTTTGTAAAAGGCGCACTATTTCAGTGGGTAAACGCAAAAGCGTGGATTGTGGCAATAGGTGCTATTTCAACTTATACCTCCACTGGCGCAGATTTTATGAGCCAAAACTTGATGATCACCATTGTCTTTTTATTGGTGTCATTTCCTTGTGTTGGGATCTGGTTGGTGTTTGGCTCATCACTCAAGTACGTGTTAAAAAATGAGCAAAGCCTTAGGTGGTTTAATTTTGTGATGGCTGCATTACTTGTACTGTCTGTAATGCCTATCGTGCTGGAGATCTTTGCAGGATAATTCCCTGCAAAGATTACCGTGTTATTGTTACTTGTTGTCCGTTTTTTACCGACGGGCGATCACCCACACTGCATGTACAATTCCTGGTATATAACCCAACAATGTCAGCAAAATATTTAACCAAAAAGCCCCGCCAAGACCGACTTGTAAGAATACACCGAGTGGTGGAAGCAATATTGCAATTATGATCCTCAATAAATCCATTGTTCTCTCCTAAAAGTTATAGACGCTTTCATGTTGCATGGGTTATGCCAACTCAAAGGAATGCCTTTTGCATTAACCCAACAACAGTATAGGAGATAAAAAATGCCAGATTGGATTAATCTTGACTTAGCACTCATTTGGTATCACTTTTACCAAATAATTTTTGCGTTTTTACTTACATTACCTTTGGCTATTAATAGAGAAAGTCGCTCTGATAGCGCGGGGCTTAGAACATTCCCATTAGTCGCTATTTCCTGTTGTGCATTTATCTTAACAAGTATGGATGTCTATGAGTCACACGAAGCGCAAGCAAGAGTAATGTACGGTGTTATCACTGGAATTGGTTTTATTGGTGGCGGCTCGATTGTGAAAAATGATAACTCCACGCATGGCACTGCAACCGCTGCAGGTATTTGGTTAACCGGTGCAATAGGGATCTCAAGCGCATATCAACGATATGAAATCGCAATTGTGTTAAGCGCGGTCGGATTTTTGGTATTTCGTTTACTAGAACCGTATAAAAAGCCTTCGAGTTCGCAATAGACTTACGTTGAACTTTTCGTTCTTTTGCTCGATACTTGCCGCTTGAGCTCTAACTTTTCGCCGAAAAAGTACTCGTAAACTAAAACAGCTATAAAATAAAAGAATCCAAAAACGCTGATATCAATAAGTAACTTACCGAAGTCAAAGGGATCTTCGAATAAAAAATATTCAAAATTAGTAACGTAAAAGACTAACTTAGTCAAAAAAAATGCGGGTATGAGTGAGATGATAAATTTCAAATTAATGTCCTTTTAATTTGGTATTAATTACTTTCCTGTAAGCAGTCTAACTGCTTTTTTCTAAAATTGCACGCAATATACATTTTATTTCGATAGTTTACAAAGAGTTACTAACCTATCAGCTGAACACTAGGCTCAGCTGATAAGTAAACATCAAAACTTGATGATAGTCGAGACTGCTTCCTCGTCTGCCGTTTCAATAGACATCTTTAGTTCACGATTTTGCCAATCAATATCTATCAAGCCGTAATTACTTCCCGACTTATTGATCAAATGGCGGTTAGATGTTGTCAACTTTGCGATGTCTTTGCTTATCGCACCAACTCGTCCGGTTGGAATAATGGCACCTGCTGGCGCGCAGTTGCCCCACTCACCTTCGATACCTTTTTGGTTATCATCCACTTGGGTATAACACCAAGGTTTATCGTTGTCTCGCGTGATACAACCTTGATAGGTTACACCTGCATATTTGAACGGTAATTGGCATGCTTTGGCAAAATTGCCATCCCCCTTGTCGTCTGCGTAAATCGGTAATCTTAATGGGTTTTCGATATGATAAGGCCAGTTTTGACCAAACCCTGATGCTGTTACTTCATAGACGTTAACCGCTTGACCATATGTGCTGCTTGCTGGAATAGTCTTTTGCAGAAGCTCTCCCCAATGCTGATCGCCAGACAAAAATACAACTGCTTTAGTCTTTCCTTCATTCACAGATTTTTGTACTAACCTTAGCAAGCGCTCTCTTTGTGCTGGCATCTCTGCCCAAGATTCATAACTAGTACCTGACATATTTGTTTCTTCTAATGACTCGATAGCAGCATTAAACGTTTTGCCGTCTCCGTAAGCACAGTAGCTAGTTTTACTTCTACCTCGATGTAGCGGGGGCAGCACTTGAATGCCGCTTGCAATAAGCTTGATTTCTGACGGTTTTTGCAACTCTTGCTCAAGCCATTGCCACTGCGCCTCTCCCAATATGGTGCTACTTTCACCTTCACACGCACCATAACTTGAGAAAGTTGGTGAGCGGAAGTAACGGGCATCCAATGTGATCACATGTGTGGTTTCGCCCGAGCCACCCAGCATTTTTGCTTCGTAAATACCAGCTTGACCATTTAGTCTTGGATCAGTCTTATCGACATCAAAGTGACGCAAATATTCTTTCTGCGCATTTGCTTTCTGTGGATAATGTTTGCCTTCATTATTCCAGCCAAAATCGTGATCATCCCAAGTCGCCATCACCGGGATCTTAGCCTCTAAAAACTTGCGATATTCACTATTATTCTTTTTATCATCGTACTTCTGGCGCATCACAGCCATATCAGTGGTATCTGCGTAGATATTGTCCCCTAACCAAAGAAACAAATCCGGTTGCTGACCAATTAACTTCGCGAGCGCTTCGGGCATATCACCTTTGGTTTTGAAACATGAGCCTAGCGCAACTCTATCTAATCGTTTACTTTGTAAGGGTTGAGTGTGAGATAACAGCGCTGGCGGCTCCTCTGGTTGACATTCTTCCCAGCCACCCTCTTCGACATAGCACCAAGGTGCGGTGTGATTTCGGGTTGTACAGCCATAAAACCTTTCACCTTGATACTCCGATGGCGTTTTACACGCTTTTCCGGTTACCGTTTTGAATTCTGGGATAGTTTCTGTTCTGACATGACCCCATGTTGCGCCTTCGATACTTTGTTTTAAATAGCACCACTGCGAACCTGAATTATTTTTATCTGTCGTACCTTGATACTGTGCGGCTAAATAGTTAAAAGTGGATTTACAAGACTCGTAGTGAACTTCCGGCTGCGCACTGATAACGCTACTTGTAAGCATCAAAACGGCTGGTGTGAGAGTGTAAGCTTTCATCGTTTCCTCGGTATTTGAATGTCGGCATCCTTGCTAGTTTTCCTTGCGGGAACGAAGTCTAATTCGGTAATGTTAAATTTTAGTTTAATATTTATTTCAAATTCACATTTACTTCCGCATTCATGAAATAATGCGAAAGAGGCTCAATTAGTGAGCCATAACTAGGCCTTATGGCAAGTGGCTGATAAGCCAATCAATAAATACTTGGATCCGAGCTCTTTTTGGTGAATCGGGATCAAATAACACATAGCGTTGCCATACCACAGGGTGAGGTATGTCAAAAAGCTGCACGATAAGTCCAGCTTGTTGAAAGTCTAAAAATAGCTCTTTGGAAACGATTGCCACACCATGGCCTTTAAGTGCTGCACTCAGGGCCATATCATTAGAAGAGACTCGAGTGTGTGGGCCTTTGGCACATATACTTGAACCGCATATCCCTTGAGTCTCAAACCACTGCTCCCAGCTCACTTTATCATCATCGTGGTGGATAAGGTTGCATCTTGCTAAATCACTTGGACATTTAATTTGTAGCGCTTCTTTGTAGCTAGGTGAACAAACAGGGTAGTTGCTATCTTCCCCCAGATATAACTGCTCAAGTCCGGTGGGACACGCTAACTCTTTCTTATTAGAAAACCGGATCGCGATATCAATATGGTTTAAACGAATATCTTCGAAGCGATTAGAGCCCAGCACACGAATTTGGATGTCGTCATGAGCTTCGTAAAACGAGCTTAGGTTAGGCATTAGCCATAAAGAGCAGAAGGACTGGGTTGATGTAATAGTTAAACTGCCCGCCAGCTCTTGCGTTTGGATCTGATTCAGCCCGTCAATTATGCGCGTAAATGCGCCTTGAGTTGACCTCAACAACACTTCTCCGGCTTCAGTTAAGTGCATATTGCGACCTTTTCTTACAAAAAGCTTAACTGCAAGTGCATTTTCCAGTTGACGCATTTGTTGACTTACTGCCGCCTGAGTAATGTTTAATTCGAGTGCAGCTTGGGTATAACTTTGAAGCCGGGCTGCACTCTCAAAACAGCGTAGTGCACTTAAGTGCCTTAACCTCTTATCCATAAGCTCAACTTATATTTATTGCAATTAACTATCGTTGGTATCCTGCCATACTTTGACCCAAAATACAGTCATAAATTAAGTACCTGAACTCAGGTTATTGACACAGCAGCAGGAGTGAAAATGAACTATTACAAGCCAAAGCCAAAGCCAAAGTCACGGTTATTATACTGGTTAACCATAATAGGAGCTTATCTGAAGCTAGAGCACATAGTGAAGTACAAATAGATAAGAAAGTATGGATTCTTTACTCAATTTGGTAATCAGTGAGACTTGAATATGCTACTATTATTGTGAATAATTCGTAACAAAAATTACTCTTACAAGGCATTTTGATGCATATACAACGCTTACTATCCGAAGAATATATGAGCAGGATAATAATGGTAATATTATTCTTATTACCATTATCTCCCTTAGCTAAAACGATAGTAGACAACACCCGTGATAGAGCAGTTCCTGTGGAAATTCATCAACCATCTAATACCGTTAACTGCTCAGCTACCAAGACTTGTCCCGTTGCACTGCTAAGCGCCGGTTATGGTGTTGCACATACCGAATATCAATTTTTGGTCAAGATATTAAACCAAGCTGAATATTTGGTTATCACTGTGGGTCATGAACTTGCAACGGATCCTCCGCTTTCCGTTGAGGGAAACTTATACGAAACACGTGCAGAAAACTGGCAGCGAGGCGCAGATACTCTGGTGTTTATTCGCGATCACTTTAGGCCGAAGTTCGCCAATTTTGATTTTGAGAATATCCTCTTAATTGGCCATTCAAATGGCGGTGATATTTCAGCCTGGCTAATCAATCACGGCGCTACGTTTGCAAACCATATCATTACACTAGACCATCGCAGAGTGCCATTACCGCGAAGTCTTGATGTAAAAGTATTGTCGATACGAGCAAGCGATTTTCCAGCAGACAAAGGGGTGTTGCCAAGCCCTGCAGAAAAGCAAAAATACCACGATTGTGTTGTCACGATAGCGAATGCAAAACACAATGACATGACTGACGAAGGTCCAAGCTGGCTAACAGAAAAAATAGCACAAATCGTGGCTGGTCATTTAGCTGGGAAGCCTTGCCCAAAGAGTGAAAAATAAACGATTAATAGTCGCAAAACGCAGAAAAGAAGCGGGTAAATCTCACTCTTCTTTCTGTTTATATGTTCTATTTGAGCTGAGCTTTATTTAATTTCAGCCGCTGGCATTGATAGCGGCTTTATGCACATATAATATGACCAAGCAATCAATATGATTTGCAGTGGTGCTCTAATGAGCAAATAAACTGGTCCCCACTGATGCCCTCCCAATCCAACACTATTAAATGCTGCATACACGTTTGCTGGAAAAAACAGAATAAAAATGACAATAGCCACTTTTGCTGCAACCAATTGATAACTGGGTATAAATAATAAAACAGCCACAACAAGTTCAATAACACCCGTAAAGTACACCAGAGGGTGTCTATATGGCACCCAACTAGGCAACATTTCTACCATTCCCTGTGCTTTTACGATATGGCCAATAAAAAAGAACATAAATGCGATACCGAGACCCCAGCAGGCAAGCGTTGTTGTTTCTACCTGTACGTCTCTTATCTTTGAATAGATGATACCGAGTAATAACGGGCCGCAAAGCAACAGTATAATGATGATTGGTGTAACCATGGTTTATGCCTTATCCCTAAACATTGTTAGCGGCTAATTAGCGGCTAAAAAGCCATCAAATTAGTCCAATCATGTCATGTGATGTTCCTAAAAACAATAAAATCAGCAACCGTATGTGCTAGGGCCTGTTGACCTTTGCTGTTTGATTTTTGTTCTTCTGAGTGTGTTTTGGTCGCGACGCTCGACTTGCCGCCTAGTAATCTAGGCAAAAGTTGAGCAACAATGAACAAAGCGCACTCAGATGAACCCAAAGGGCAGCGCTTGATTAGCATTTCTACTGTGTTGCCCCACAAGGATGTGGGGTAAGGTGACTTTGCAGGAGCACAAAGTCTTTATCGCCAGACTTACATAGAATGACTATGCTACGCTGGCTCTGCCTTGTATAAATTCCAATCAAACTGCTGCAAAAACAAACTTGAAAGATCAACAGGCCCTAGATTTTGCTGACCCTTAGCTCACCACTTTCATCAACTCCGCTTTAGTCTTGCCGATATCAAACTGCTCAACCATCTCTCGCAATTCATTGGCTTTACTCAACAATGACAGCCCTGAGGCATTCGTCATCTCTACCAAGGTATTGTTTTGTTGTGTGATACCATCAATTTGCTTAATGGCTAGATTAATTTGCTCAATACCACTTGATTGTGTGTTGCAAGCCTCCGCGATAGTTTGCACTTGGGATGCAAGTCCGTACACACTTTCCACGATGGTTTTTAACGTCTCACCGGATTCTGAGGCCAGCTTAGATCCTTGCTTCACTTTGATGTTACTGCTTCCCAACAGCTCAGATATGTCTTTTGAGGCGCTTGCGCTTCGCAGCGCTAAGTTTCTCACTTCTGAGGCAACGACAGCAAAACCTTTTCCTTTTTCTCCAGCTCTTGCTGCTTCTACAGAAGCGTTCAGCGCTAATAAGTTAGTTTGAAACGCAATAGAATCAATGACCTCGATGACGGTGAGTATTTCTTTAGCACTCTTACTAATTTCGGTCATTGCCTCAATCGTTGCTTCAACTACCTTCCCACCTTGCTGAGCTTGCTGGTTTACTTCAATTGCCAACTTATTAGCAGATTGCGCATTACTGGCGTTTGAATGTACAGTTTCGGTAATTTCACCAATTGACACTCGTGTTTCCTCAACAGATGCAGCTTGAGAAGAAGAACGCTCACTTAACTCTTCGATACCTGTAGTGATCTGCTGTACCGACACGGTAATGGATTCCGCCATAGCGAGTAGCTTTTGCATCATGTTAGCTAAATTGCCAACGCTGGTATTCACCGATTGTTTCAACAGTGCAAAATCGCCCGCATAACTTTTTTCAACTTGACGTGTTAAGTTACCTTGAGAAAGCCCATCCATCACATTCATGCATTCCTTAAGCGGGGCTTCTATTGAGTCTAGCGTTTCATTCATTGTGTCAATTATGCTGGCATAAGCTCCATGATGCATATCGGTATCAGCTCTATGATGTAAGTCTCCTTCGCTGGCCGCTTCAGCAAGCTTTTCAGCATCTGTTAGCATTAACTGTATCGCACTAACACAAGCTGAGAGACTTTGATAAATGCTATCAAACTCCCCTTTATAACCATCATTCGTTAAGGCTGGTAATTCACCTTTAGCGATACTTTCTAGATATCCGCTTGTGAGAGCAACGGGTTTGGAGACCGCGTCAAGCGTTTCATTGACACCACGAATGATTTTACGAAACTCGCCTTGGTGCTTAGCCTCATCTGCCCGAGAAGAGAGCTCCCCTTCTCCCGCAGCAGCAACTAAACTGTAAGTATCCTCAATAAGCAACGAAAGCGATGAGGTGGCACGTTGCAAGGCTAGATGAATTTGCGCAAACTCCCCTTTGAACTCACCACTGATCTGTTCAGGAATTTCTCCTCTTGAAAGCGAAGTAAGATATTGTTTTGTTTGGCTAATGGGTTGCTCAACAGCATCAAGTAGTTTGTTAAGTCCACTGGCTATTAATTTCATGGAGCCTACATACCCTTCAAGGTTAAGACGTTCGCTTAACTTACCGTCAGAAGCGGACTTAATGAGCTGCTCAACCTGTTGTTCTGCACGTCTCGTCTGACTTAAATCCTTAAATTCAAACACCGTACCCAAAACCTTACCACCTTGATCGGAAACCGGATTAGCAGTGGCCGCGATGATTACGTCAGCTGCACACCACTCCCATTCCAACTGGCGTACTAATTGCCCAGCAGCTTGGTGCAATGCAGTGGAGCTGCTAAGTAATACCTCGGGGATAGGATGATCAACAACTTCGACAGGGACGTTTAATACAGTGCGATAGCGATTGAATAAAGACTCACATTGTGCATTTACATAGATCACTTGGTTATTGCCATCACACAAAAGTACTGGTGCGGCTACATTATTTAGCGCATAACGGATCCGTAAATTCTCTTTTGCTTGCATCTCTAGCTTTTGAGTTGCCTCAAGCAAATTAGCTTGCATTTGGCGTAAGTTGTCCAGCAAGATTCCTATTTCATCATCGCTGTGAACAACAATATTGTTATCTAGTCGACCACTTGCAATTGCATTAGCCACATCGGATGCGCGACGGATTGGACGAGTGATTAAATGCTGCATGTACCAAGTCAATAACCCCAAAGTCACAAGCGCAACAAGGATAAGCGCTATGGTACTAAAAAAAACCAGTTGATTTTTTGTCGCAACTACTTCACTCGTTCTCGCGTCTACTAATGCATTAATTTGTTCATTAATTTCAAGTAAGTAAACACTTGCTTGCCGATCTATTCCAGTTACAGATGCATCGGCGAGACTGATATCAAAATTTGAACTTTTGAATAACTCCACCGCTTCGCGATACTTTTGCCCTAAGAGTAGATGTTCCTTTTGATATTCACGTAACTTGTTTTCTAGAGCAGTTGGTAACGAATGAGCGGATACAATTGAACTGAGTTGTTTTTGTACGTCTGCTTCTTTGGTCTCGAATCTCGACCAATACTTCTCTAGTTGAGCAGAGTCACTCCCTCTAATAAGCACATTTTTCCACTCTTGAACTTGAGTTTTAAAATCATCGAGCACCATGTTAATTTGCTCGCGAGCAGCCAATTCATTAGCTATCATGCCGTCATACTGCTCTGCAACACGTTTCATCACAAAGATGGTGAGCATCGCACCGACGAGCATTACTACTAAACCGGCGGTGACCGCGGAAATAAGTTTTGCCTTAACACTTTTCATTCTAAGTATCCCTAATTATGAAAAGATTGTTACATAAACATAGAACAGGAATAAGCGTGTCACAAATACCTGTAGATGAAATAATGCAAACAAGATAGCGAGGAAAGCACTCGGCTTTGGAGGGCAATATTGCTAAACTGAATTGTCGCTATTCACGGAGCTATTTTTGAACAACCCAAACTTACCGCTCGTTTATCATTCGAATTATTCGTTTAGTTTTGATCCAAAGCATCGCTTTGTAATGAGTAAATTTGCGCGTCTATATCAAGAAGTTGATGCGTTAGGGCTCATTCACAACAATGTTATTAGCCCTAAAATTGGTGATCCCTCACCACTCGAAAATGTACACTGCGATCAATATATTTGGGACTTATGGCGTAACCAACTCGACGATAAAATGATGCGACGTATAGGTTTACCTTGGTCGAAGCAGCTTATGGCACGTACTTTTACTGCACCGCTTGGAACGCTAAAGACTGCAGAACTTGCGCTAAAACATGGCATTGCATGTCATTTAGCCGGTGGCACGCACCACGCGCATTATGATTTTGGCTCTGGTTTTTGCATGGTGAACGATCTCGCTTATACAGCCACACATCTGCTCAACAGCCATCAGATCACCAATGCGTTAATCTTTGATTTGGATGTTCATCAAGGTGACGGCACCGCCGCCATGTTGAAGCACAACCCGTATGTATACACTTGCTCAATCCACTGTGAGAAAAACTTCCCATTTCGTAAACACGCTAGTGATCTGGATATTGGCTTAGAAATAGGGGTCAGTGATACACAATACTTAGAAACGGTTGCGCACACACTTGAGTCATTGTTGATTGACCTCAATCCAGATATTGTACTATATGACGCGGGTGTCGATGTTTGGCAAGGTGATAACTTAGGTAAATTAGACATATCATGGCTTGGCATTGCTAAAAGAGATGCATTGGTGCTTAGGCTATGTCAAAAATATGGTGTTCCCGTTGCGACCGTGATTGGCGGTGGGTACGATAGAGATCATCAAAGACTGGCAAAACGTCACGCTATTGTCGTGCAGCAAGCTGCAAAACTTTAAAATGTGTTGATCCTTTTTTGTTGTGCATTCGTTTACCATATTGAAGGGTTTGATTGGTGTAACACCTTTGATTAACCTCCCCCTTCACCATGGCACTGATTAGGCGCACCGCTTGGTGCGCTTTTCTTTTTATACTTAGCCTAGCTTCAAACAGGGTAATCGATAACCAGTACTTGATGATGAAAAATCACCCCATAACTATCAAATTAGCATTAGCCTTTATGGTCCGACAAATTCTTGATTATGCTTCGCCAGTGCGCGTCTTACTCGATCTATAAGTACAGGATTTGTCTCCTTGCTAAATGCCATACAGCCACGCTGTTGAGTCGCTTTGGTTACTTCTATCAGAGGCACAACCTCATCATAATTGAGCCCAGCCGCCTTAAGTTCCTCACTCATGATATATTCTGTTGACATTACTAGGTCTATACGCCCTTTGAAAAAGAGTTTATAAAAGCTTTTAGAATCGGCGGCAACGACTAAGTGCTCTCCTTGACTAAACCCGTGTTGAATCAAAAAATCATAATAGATATTGCCTTTTACTACCGCAGAGGTGTACTGCTTAGCATCTTCCAATGAGGCAATTTTAATATCTTTGCGCGTTTTTAGTTTGAAAAAATACACGCCCACAGGGCGGATCAAAGGACATGCCCACTCGTAGTCAGCTTCACGCTCAGCAGTACGGTAAATTGAGTAAATCATTGTATTAGGGCGCTCTTTAGCAATTTTCATCGCCCGTACCCAAGGGTACACTTTTATCTCGTAGTCAATTTCTGCTTTTACTAGTACCTCCCTCACCTTCTTTGTTGCTCTCCCAACAACCTCCCCTTCGTCATTGGTGAAGTTATATGGCTTCCACTCTTCGGTTACCACTAGTAGATCTTTTGCATAAGCACTCAAATTGATTAAAGAGAGTATAATCAGGCAATAAACCGCTAATTTAGTCACATAAGGCAATATTTCTTCTCCACTTTTTGCAATTCCACCTTAACTCATGCACCATATTAAGAATATAAAGTTTCAAGAACATCAATATGAAAAGCATAGTACTATTTCTCTTTCTCGTCGCTTGTAGTTTTACTTCCATGGCGAATGAGCAAGCCACGCCAAAAAAACCGACAGAAAACCAACAACAGCAGGCTTTGTCACAATTACAGGAGCCGATGTATAGACCTCTAATTGAGCGTTATATTCTTGATGAATTAAGAGCAGTCAGAGAAGATCAAATGCGCTTAAGAGCTGATATAGAGAAGAAAATCAGTCACTCTCAGCTAGATACTGCAGATCGCGCTATTACCTACACCACAGATACCATCAATAATGTGCTCTTTTTGATCACAGCAGCTGCATCTATCTTAGTTGTCGTTGGTTGGACTTCTTTTAGAGATATTAAGAGTAAAGTTGAAGATATAGTTAGTCTGCGCGTTGGCGCGATCACCGATGAATATGAAAAGCGCCTTCAGGTTATTGAAGAGAAATTACGCGAACGCTCTGAAGAAATCCTCAATAACCAGAAGAAGATATCCATAACGAATGAAGTACACTCTCTGTGGATGCGGGCAAACCTTGAGAGTGATATGAACTCTAAAATTGAGATTTACGATGAGATCCTAAATCGCAAACCGGAAGATGTAGAGGCGATTGCCTACAAAGCTGATGCGTTGTTAGAGCTTGGTCAAACCAACACGGCAATTGCTTTGTGTAATCAAGCATTAGAAATTGACAGTGATTATGGTTATGCCTATTGGCAACGAGCATGTGCTTACTCCATGCTATATAAGCACGCAGATGCGATGGCCGACATCCGTATGGCTTTGGAGTATGCGCCTAACTTAAAGAACGAGTTACAACACGAGCCAGCGTTTGCAAGCCTTGCAGATAACCAAAGCTTTAACGAGCTGGTGAATAATTAAGGTGTTTTAGCAGCTCGATTTGTAATTGAGAAATCGAGTCGAGCTGCTTTTTAGAAATAATCAACGGATTTTCAATTTGATGGATGGCGGCACCTTGTAAATTAAAGTGCTTTTTCAACTCAGCCATCATCGTACTGTCGTAAAAAAGCGCAGCCAAAGAGCCATCTTCAAGCGCTTGTGTTAAGCCATATTCCAGACGTTTATACAGTTTAATATCTTCTTTGCGGACATAGAAGTAAACCATTGAAGGATAGAGCAACAGGTTCTTCTCGCCATAAATCACTTGCTTGTTATCGAACGCCTTGAGCTCAGGTACGACTTCAATGATACCTCGTGGAAAAATCTTACCGGCACTATTTGCAAGCACTCTGTAAACTGCCAACCCATCAACATATTTTTCTACCGTAAATCCCGCTTTTTCAAAAACCTGAACGTCAGGCCAATCCTGCCCTAAGATGACGTTGAACTTTTGTAGCTCAGCTAATGATAAATGCACATTCAGCTGGCCGCTGTCGGCCACGTTCATTGCCAGTGCCCTTATACCAAAGCTGCCAAACGCTATGGGAATGGCCACAGGCTTTGCTTGAGTGTCTCTAGCGGCAGTTGAGACCGTCCAGAATACATCAATGTTGTGTTTTAGCAGCTCCTTAAATTGCCTTGACTGATTTATTGGTAGATCAATCGGCTCTATCCAGTACTCACCATATTGCTCTCGTGACTTATCCAATGCTAGCCGCAAGACTGACAAAAAATATTGGTTCTGCGGTGTGCCATTTTCTTCAGCTGCGTCCACGACCCTAATTACCTTTGGAGCTGCAGACACCATACTCGCGATTACCAGCAGTAATATGCACAAGAGATCAATAACACGAGCCTGCATAGGATCACCAATATTGTTCAACGGTGATCTGCCCAGGCTTGGCTCGCCTGTGGCGTTCATATCCCATACTCTGCAATTGAGCACTTAGTTGTTTCACCATTTCGGGGTTACCACAAAGCATAAAATGGCTATTATCAGGAAACTGCTTATAGCCTAGATGAGTTAATAATTGCTTATTTTCTATCAGTTCAGTGACGCGGCCCTGACAACCGAGCTCTGGCTTTTCCCGCGTAACGAGCGGCACATAAGTAAAGCCGTCTCTTTGTTGTTGCAATTGCTCAAGCTGTTCGCGGTAATATAAGTCTGCATTCTGTCGCACGCCATGAATAAGGATCACCTGTCTCACCTTTTGCCACACTTCACCTTCTCTGAGCATAGATAAAAATGGCCCAATAGCCGTACCTGTACTTATCATCCAAAGTGTATCGCAAGGCGGTAATTCATCTAGTACAAAAAATCCATTTGCTTGGTAAGCTACGTCAAGCACATCACCAACCTGTAGCTGATGCAAAGGCACAGAAAGGTTGCCGCCTGGCACTTCGACTAACAAAACTTCGTGAATTGACTCTGATGGCGGGTTCACAAAGGAATAAGCTCGTGCAATGCGTTTATCCCCTTGTTGCAAACTCAATTTAGTATATTGACCCGCTTTAAACGGCGCGATATCTGCTTTAAATTTGATACTAAATAATGTTGGCGTCCAATCTATGACTTCGACGATTTCTCCTTTTACCCATTGCGACATTATTTCTCCTAGACTCACAAGCTGTATTTATTTAGCAATAACATAACCATGGCAAAAAAATTAGCTTTGTCAACGGTTCGGACACCAGGCTTTCCCCAATTCAACAGGAAGCGGATCTCTGATAGTAAGCTGTGAAGTGACCTTCGGCAGCGACAAATTAAATTCGTCGATATGCGCATTCACCATAGAAGCGTATCCTGCATTCGCGGCGCCAAGTGAGTAGGCTTTCATGGTTGTCGACACGGTTACTGGCTGGTTTTGCTCTAGCTGGTATACCAGCTCTCGCAACCAACCAAGGTAATGCTGATTATCATCGACTAGAGAGGACTCTAACGCAATATCAGCAAGCACCTTATGATAGTTGGAAAAGTCAGAGTTGAGTACATATATACCAAGGCTATTGATTGATACTTGCTTCACAGCCCTATAGTTTTCATCTTGTGCATAATGGGTCGCCGCTTCAATGAAATAACTAAGTGCCTTGTCCACTTCACCCAGTGCAAATGTTGCATTGCCAAGTGCTGTTAGCAGTCCCGCTTGCATAAAGCTTGGTAACATTTCTCTATCCACACTTTTTAAGAGGCTATAACCGATAGCGGGTTGTTCAAGGCGTGTGTACGCAATCGCAATATTTACTTTTAGTGCAGACTTGTACTGTAAACTGGCCGTGGCATTCATTGCACACCGATAATGCCAAATAGCTTGTTCATTCTGGTTACGACGACGATACCCAACACCAATATTAGTCAGAATCTTCGCCCTATCCTCATCCGCCAAAGCCTTAAAAGGTGGTGTTTTAAGACTATCTACCGCCTTAATCAAAATGACATTATTGAATGTGCTCGCACTTGCTCTAATCGCTTGATAATGGAGTTGGTATAAATCTTGAGCCGAAAGATCCTTCCGAGTAATCGTGTTTTGGTATACTTTAAGCGCGTCATCAGGCGCATTTTTGACCAGAGACTCAAACGCATCTAAGTCAACTTCGGCATTCGCCATTAATGCTAAAAAGCCCAAAACAAAAATAGCCATCGCCCAACACCAATACCTTATCATTAGAAAAACTCTACCACCTTTATGTAGTTTAAACTAGATATGGGAATTTCGGATGGACAAAGATCAAAAAAAAAGCCGCTTAAAGCGGCTTTTTTGGGTGTGATTCGCTTTGTTTTAGGCGTGTCTCCAAAACTCTGCGATTACGTTACCAAGGAACTTTTCAAATTGTATTAAATGGACTCTAGTGCAATTTTAACCATTTCATTAAACGTGCTTTGACGCTCTTCTGGTGGCGTTGCTTCACCAGTAATAACATGATCACTAACTGTGAACAATGCCATCGCTTTTGCACCATACTCAGCAGCTACGCCATATAAACCGGCTGTTTCCATATCAACAGCCATTACGCCTAGCTTATCTAATTCTTTATAAAATTCACCATCAGCTTGATAGAAAGTATCTGTGGTGAAAACATTACCAACTTTTGCATCAATACCTAAACGGCGAGCAGCATTTACGCCATTTTCTAGTAAACCAAAATCAGCAATCGCAGCGAAATCGTAGCCACGTACACGAGCACGATTCACATTTGAGTCTGTGCTTGCACCTTGCGCAAAGATCACATCACGGATCTTGATGTCTTGGCTAATACCACCGCATGTACCGATGCGGATCAGGTTTTTAACACCAAAGCTAACAATAAGCTCACGAGCATAAATAGACATAGATGGAATGCCCATGCCTGAACCCATGATGCTAACTGGTTTACCATTATAAGTACCAGTGAAACCAAACATGTTGCGAACGTCAGTTACCTGACGAGCATCTTCCAAAAAGTTTTCTGCAATGTACTTTGCTCTTAGTGGATCGCCCGGCATTAATACCGTTTCTGCAAAATCACCTGGCTTTGCGCTAATGTGTGGAGTGCTCATATTGTTTCCTTTAGTTAGGCTTTTATCTCGGCCTTAAAGCCTTCACCGTACTGCGTTGCATCTAAATCAAACCACTGGGCAAGCGTTTGACCTATGTCAGCAAAACTTTGTCTTTCTCCTAACGGAGTATTGCTCATACCCGGTGTATATGCCAATACAGGCACGTACTCTCGCGTATGATCTGTGCCTTCAGCAGTTGGGTCGCAACCGTGGTCGGCAGTCACTAAAAGCAAATCATCAGCTTTTAGTTTGGCAATAATTTCCGGTAAAAATGCGTCAAACTCAGCAAGTGCTTCTGCATATCCCACTGCATTTCTGCGGTGACCAAACTTTTCGTCGAAGTCGACTAAGTTGGTGAAGATAAGGCTGTGGTCTGGCGCTGTGTCCATCACTTCGCTTGTCTTCGCTAGCAAATTCAAAAGACCCGGCGCCTTGTGCTTTTGCGTGATCCCTTGATGCGCATAGATATCTGCAATTTTACCAATACTAATTACTTCACCACCGTCATTGGCTAATTTATCTAGCACAGTCGGCGAAGGTGGTAATACCGAATAGTCTCGGCGGTTACCGGTACGAATAAAGTCGGCACTTGAAGTGCCTATAAATGGCCGCGCAATCACTCGTCCTATATTCATTTCATCAAGCAGTGCCCGTGCGATTTCACATACTTGATAAAGCTTGTCAAGTCCAAACGATTGTTCATGAGCGGCTATTTGAAAGACGCTATCAACTGAGGTGTAACAAATCGGCTTACCGCTTTGCACATGTTCTTCACCCAGCTGTTCTAAAATCGTTGTGCCCGATGCGTAACAATTACCCAAAATACCTGGGATCTCTGCACGTTTGCACAATTCATCTATAAATTCTTGTGGGAAACATGGGTTAGTATTTGGGAAATAACCCCAATCAAACAATACTGGCACCCCTGCCATTTCCCAGTGGCCAGACGGCGTGTCTTTACCACTCGATAATTCTTTTGCATATCCCCAAGCAGCACTAGGCTCTATGGTTTGCGCCACAGCGCAGGTTTCTTTACCTGCAGCTTCACACGCTGCAATAAGGCCTAGCTTAGAAAGATTAGGTAAGTCTAAAGCTTGTCCTTTTTCGTCTTTATACGCTTGCAATAAATGAGCGAGAGTATTCGCGCCTACGTCACCAAACTTTTCTGCGTCCGGTGCTGCGCCAATACCTAGGCTATCTGCCATTAAAATGATTGCTCTTGCCATAGATACCTCTCTATACTGCTCAGGCTGTTATTTATTCTTAAATACATGGTTACCTTAAGCGTTGGTTACTTTATGTTTGGTTAAAAAAATCGTACAGGACATAAGTCCGCTGTAATAAAATAGTCACAAAATTCACGAAAAGCTGCGATCTTGCTAATTTAGCTCTGTCGCCCTCAAGCGGACATAAGTCCTGTTTTGAGTACGCCAAACCCGTTAAATTTGCTCATTAAGCGAGGCAAAAGAGATTAATCGTGTCTTTTTTGCTATTGTGATCTTCCAACATAAACAACTGCTGGGTGTGAACTTTAGTGACACGAACTATTATAGCCATAGCTGGCGCATCTGCGTCTGGTAAGTCTCTTTTTAGTCAAACGATTTACAACGAATTAGTGAATGAGCTTGCCTCAGGCACTATCGCGGTAATCGAAGAGGACGCCTATTATAAAGATCAATCGCATTTACCTATAGAGCATCGTACTCAAACGAATTATGATCATCCTGATGCGTTTGAACACGAGTTGTTACGCGAGCATTTAACTAAGCTTCGCCTAGGTGAATCCGTAGAGGTTCCTACCTACGATTACGGACAGCATACACGTAGTGATAAAACCCGAATAGTAAACCCTGCTAAGATACTAATCGTCGAGGGTATATTACTGCTGAGCGATCCTGCATTAAGTGAAGAGTTTGATATCAAGGTGTTCATTGATACACCTTTGGATATTTGTTTGCTGCGTCGCATGCAAAGAGATATAGAGCACAGAGGAAGAAGTCTGTCATCTGTGGTAGAACAATATCAGGCGACGGTAAGACCGATGTTTTATCAGTTTATCGAGCCATCCAAGCATAATGCCGACTTGGTTGTGACCCGTGGCGGTATGAATCGCGTTGCGATTGATATTATTAAAAGTAAAATAAAATATTTGCTACAAGAATAACGGGAAATTGGCATGACAACAATTATGAGCTTAGTGGGCATGATGATGCTCCTAGGCGTAGCATTTGCGTGTTCTACAAATCGCAGTGCTATTAATAAGCGCACCGTAGGCGTTGCATTTTTACTACAAGTCCTTATTGGTGGCTTTGTACTCTTTATTGAAGCAGGTAAAAATGTACTAGCTTCGATGTCTAGCGCAGTTGCCAAGGTGATTAGCTATGCTAATGACGGTATCGGTTTCTTGTTCGGGCCATTAGCCAAACAAGACTCGCTAGGATTTATCTTTGCGATTCAGGTGTTACCAGTGATCGTGTTCTTCTCAGCGCTCGTAGCTGTGTTGTATCACCTTGGTATTATGAACTGGATCATTAAAATTTTGGGTGGTGGCTTACAAAAGCTGCTGCAAACGTCACGACCAGAGTCGCTTTCAGCTACGGCAAATATTTTTGTCGGTCAAACGGAAGCTCCTTTGATCGTAAAACCGTTTATTCCAAAAATGACGCAATCAGAGTTGTTTGCAGTTATGGTAGGCGGTTTGGCGACAGTGGCAGGCTCCGTTATGGCGGGCTATGTGGCGATTGGTGTTGAGCTTAAATATCTCATTGCCGCGAGCTTTATGGCAGCCCCTGGTGGTTTCTTAATGGCAAAAATGATTGTGCCAGAAACTGAGAAGCCACACGAAAACCTATCTGATGTAGATAGTGGTGATGATAAACCAGTAAACGTAATTGATGCAGCAGCATCAGGTGCATCAAGCGGTATGCACTTAGCACTGAACGTAGGTGCGATGCTACTTGCGTTTGTGGCACTAATTGCGCTACTAAACGGTTTACTAGGCAGTATTGGTGGAATTTTTGATTACCCAACACTGACGCTACAAGAAATTTTAGGCTACGTCTTTGCCCCTGTTGCTTGGCTACTTGGGGTACCTTGGTCGGAAGCCGTGACGGCAGGTAGTTTTATCGGCCAAAAACTGGTAGTTAACGAGTTTGTTGCCTACCTAGATTATATGAATTATCGCGATACGTTGAGCACACACACTCAAGCGATTGTCACATTCGCTTTATGTGGATTTGCTAACTTATCGTCGATTGCCATCTTACTAGGCGGACTTGGTGGTATGGCCCCAAGTCGTAGAAAGGATATCGCTCGCCTAGGGCTCAGAGCAGTGTTAGCAGGGTCTATGGCTAACCTCATGAGTGCAGCAATTGCAGGTTTCTTCCTCTCGCTAGCTTAGAAACTTATTGAGATAAGCCGCAGTTGCAAAACAATTGGTTGGTTGCTTTAAGGGGTTAAAGTGACCACACTAACTTGAACGATACTTCACCAAAGGGCCTTTTAGGCCCTTTTATCGTTTCTGAGAAACGCTTTTTTGACCGCCCTTTGTTAAGGGGCCTGCACCTCTCATCTACGACTCCTTTATCGCTTTTGCTGGAAAGACCTTTTCCTGTAGCCCAGTCACTAGACTCACTCCAAGCAAAACTAAAATACTGCCAAGGATTGTGTTAGCACCTATTTGCTCTTGCAAAAATAGATGTCCCCATAAAATCCCAAACACAGGAATTAAAAAAGTAACGGATAAAGCAGACGCAGCACCGAGATCTTCAACTAACTTAAAATAGAGAATATAGGCAACACCTGTGCATAATACGCCAAGTCCGACTACCGCACTTATCTCTGTAGTGTCAGGCATTTCTCTTATTGGCATAAACCAAATAAAAGGCAATACTAATAGCGCAGAGCCCCATAAGTTACCATGGGCATGATTAAATGCGCTCATTTTTGGTGCCGTTTTGGTGTAATGAGAGGCCACTGCATAGCTCAGAGTCGCACACAGGGTTGCAATAATAGGCAGCCATGCGCCCTCATCCAATACTGTGCTATCCAACCCAACTAGCGTGATAACACCTGCAATCCCAAACCCACAACCTAGCCACACCGATTTTTGAGTCGGCACTCTTAGCCAAAACACGCTGATTAGCACACCCCAAAATGGTGCGGTTGAATTTAAAATTGAGAGCATAGAAGCATCTAGCGTTTGCACGGCATAAGCAAATAGCATAAAAGGTAATGCTGAGTTAAACAGCCCGAGGATTAAAAAGTGCTTTTTGTACCGCCAAAAATGTAAATTGCGCTTTAATACTAAAGCAACCGCGGCGAGCGTTAGCGCTCCAAATAAGACTCGAAATTCAATGAGTACAGCAGGACCAAGAACACCAGCAGCTACTTTCATAAATAAAAATGAGCCACCCCAAATTGCAGCAAGTAACACCAAACCAAGAAACCCTTTCACTCCATACTCCAAGGTTAATATTAATGGAGCTTTACCTTACGCCGATATATAAATACAGCACAAGCCATTTTTGGTATTGTCATTAGGATGTGTTTAACTTTCTTTAAGAAAGAGGGAAAGGCTAAAACTTAAGGTACAGAATGAGACTCGCGTTTTACTCAATGATAGTCGCTTTGCTTCTCCTCGCCGGGTGCAGCAAAAGGCAAACTTTAGTGCCAGCAGAGCAAATACAATTGACTCAGTTGCCGGTTAGTCTCGCACAACTTTCAAGTGACGCGGCGCTAACCTTACTACTCATTGACGATCATTTACTACAAGTTTGGGATAATCAAAGCCAACAACTGATTAAAGAAATTGAGGGAAGTAAATACCAACTTACTTTTCATGACGCTTTAATAGCACCGAGCAAACGCAGTATTCTGAGTATTTCGGACACCCAACTCAACATCTGGCAATTGCATTCAAACGAAGTTGTCAGTTATTCATTACCTAAGTTTGACTCATTTATTCGCGTTACTAAGGCTCTGTGGTCAAGTGACGAAGAGCTTATCGCGCTTGGCTACAATGATGGTAGCGTACTACTTTTGAGTTTAGACGAGCGGATCATCACCAGAATAAACCTACATGAAAGCAGCATTACACATTTGATTTTTAATCGTAACTTGACCTCGCTCTACTCTGCTTCTTTAGACGGTCACGCCAAAAGGCTTGAGTTACAGAGTAAAGAAGTCACCGTAGATTATAAGCTGCCTCATCGTATTACCAGTTTGGCATTGTCACAAAATGAAAACTGGCTGTTCGTATCTGACGCACTGCAAGACCAAAAATTCATTGATACTCATACAGGTGAACAAGTGTTATCTCTATCCTATCCTCAGCGCTTCAAATTTTTTCGTGGTGCACAGTTTGTCGCTGACGACAAATTTCTGCTAACCACTTCGTCTAAGGAATATATTTCGTTATGGGAATTAGCGTCGGGAAAAGAGGTTGTCAGTTGGCCAATTGCACAACTGAATCTGGGCAGCACCGTTTATGATCTTCACATCTCAGATAGCAATATGCTTACGACGATAAGCTCGGATGGGGTACTGGAAAAGTGGGCCTTAACACCTATATTGTTTGATAATTAAATATTTGGCTAGACAAGATTACTCTTGCCTAGCCAAAGGCACTACTGTTTTAGCTGTGCTTTTGCAGCCTCAACCTTTTCAAAATCAAGACCTAATTCGTTAACAGCTTCTTTGATCAATGCGGGATTTTGCATTACCAAAGCCATCAACTGTTGAAGCTTTTCAGGTGGAATACCTAGTTGTTGAATAGTCGCCATCGCCATCATTGGATTTTCAGTCAACTGGGTAAATACCGCTTGGATCTGTTCATCCGAAATATTGTGCTCTTTAAGTAATGCAATGATTGGGTTCATTTCGTTTCCTAACTATTTTTTACTAATCGTGCGGCGTAAAAACCGTCAAACTCTGAATTTACTCCTGGAAGTAAACGTAGTGAGTCTTCTAACTGCCAATTGGGGTTATTTTCCAAAAAGCGCTCAACCTGCAGCTCATTTTCAGAAGGAAGAATGGAGCAAGTTGCATACACCAGTTTGCCGCCCACTTTACACATTTGACTGTAGCGCGCCAGAATATCGGTTTGCAAAGCAATAAGTGTGTCTAAATTTTGCGAATTCAAGTGCCACTTTGCATCTGGATTCCGCTTTAATACACCAAGACCTGAACACGGCACATCTAATAGCACGCGATCAAACTTCTCTTTTTGGCGCTTAATGGTTTTATTATTTTGAATAACACGCGTTTCAGCAACATGCACACCTGCACGTTTCGCTCGCTGTTTTAGTGTTTCAAGCTTATGTTCGTGAATATCCATAGACAACAAGCGACCTTTATTCTCCATCAGCGCCGCTATATGCAAACTCTTACCACCAGCACCTGCACAGGCATCAACCACTTTATGACCAGGTTTTACTTCTAAAAAAGGTACAATTTGCTGAGAACCTGCATCTTGCATTTCAAACCAACCAGACTGAAATGCTTGAGAGCGGAACAGATGGCTATTGGACTCAACTTTTAGCGCGACATGAGAGTCAAGCGCCACGTGTGAAACCTTGATCCCTTCTTTTGCTAAGGACTCTGTCACTGTTGCAATATCGCTTTTTAGGCTATTTACTCGCAAATATTGTTGAGCACTTTGATTTAGCGCGGATGCAACCGCAGGCCACTGCTCACCCAGTTGCTCATTTGCAACCTCATTCAACCAATCAGGTAAAGATAAACGAACAGCTTGAGGCGCCTGCTCGATTAAACTTTGTAGCTTTTCCAGATTATAACGCTCAGTATCCAACCATTCAGGAAGCGGCTGCGCTGTAACAACTTGGCAAGTTAACCAGTAGCCGAATCCATCTAACGGCATTTCTTCATGCTCAAGTAAGTAAGCCAGTAACCGCTTAAAGCGAAAGATATGGTAATAGTTACTTACCACATATTGCCTTTCATCAAGGCTCCACTGAGGGTTATTCTGTAGCAGTTGAGTTAATGCTTTATCGGCATGAAGAGAAGTATCTAGTACATGTTCAATGCACTCAGACAGAGTTTGAACTAACGAGCGAGTTACAGACACAATATGGTCTCGATTATTGCTAAAACACTATTTTAGCGCGCATACCAAGGGGCTTCAATTGGAGTTTATGATATTAGCTAAAATTAAGGTAATGAATCGAAGCACACAACAATATGCGACTTCGATTCATTTTTACATTATTACAGCCAGTCGATTATCGGCTTAAATATCCAATACGGTTGAGCTCATCAGCTCGGTGACGCAATGGGTCCTGAATACGACACATCCCCTGCCCTTGTTCAATAAACTTAGCGAGCGCCTCATTTTCTTGATAGTCACCAGAATCATTGCAAGAGTCTGGTAGTAATCTTGCTTTTAACACCTGAGGGTCCAAGTTACTCACACCAGTTTCAGTAGCAAGCTTTACCTGCTCATTTATCGCGTATGATGTTGCAACTGGTGTTGTCCAAGAGGAGCCATACAAGGCTTGCTCTACACCATAGCGCATACCAAGCACATCAGGTTCCATTTTAGGTGTACTATTTTTTGCCGTGCTGTCGTATGGGTCATAACCAACATTAATGTACAAATCAATACTTTCATTGCCAACAAAACTGTCTGGCTGCTCTACATAAACCTGTTGCCACTCAGACTTTCCAAATGGCTGGATAGTCGTGTTTTTTGCTAAAGTCGAATACTGATATACCCGAACTCGATTACTAAACGGCATGAGATCCAAGTCATCCTTGCTTGTCACAGCATCAGTATTACCAGCATGAAATGCAAGCGCTTTGGGTGAGCTAAATATTGCCTCATAAACAGGCTTCAAAGCATATAAAAATTCAGTAGCTTTTGCGCTATTCAGCTCTCCCGCACACGCATTCTGCTCCCATGCGATATACACATCTTGTAGCGTAAAGCCACCCGAATAGTTAATAAATTCAACTTCATTTGCTTCAATGATATCCGCCGTCAGCGAGCTTGCGGCACTTGCCATGTAACTGGAAAACTCGCCAATATCTTGCGCACATAGAGCGTTTTTATGCTGAATAAAAGGTGAGAAAGACTCGGTATCAATAACAACAAACTCTGTCTCAGGGTTATGCTGAGCAAGATAACCAAATACCTTAGTGCCATGACTATTAAAATTGCGCTTTGTAACCCTATCAGCAGTATCATCAGGCACGACAGCTCTATATTTGACAGCGAGATCAGATAACCACGCGGCGGGTAAAAATGCAGGCTGTGGAGAATCGAATTTGTCATCCGTAAAGGCAAACTGATTGACTTCTGTTAATAACTTAACCCCCAGCTTTGAAAGGTTTACCTCAGGATTATCCGCGATAAAAGTTTTGGATTGGGGATCATACTTAAAAGCAGCCTTGACTCGAGAGCGGTATCTCAGCGCCGTATGAAAGTCCATTCCATAATCCAAAACGAGTAATGTTTGCGATGGTTTTGTCCGAGATTGGTCAAACACTCCGTCATTAAACTTTACATTGACGATAGCGCACATTTCATGGGTCGCTGTCGTATCCGTACAGTCTATGCCCTGCGAGGTTATGAACTCAATTGCATCAGAGACGTACTGTTTGCCCTGCTGTTCAATTGCATCCATAAACACACTGGGATCGGGCTCAACTGTAACAGGATCTGGCGGCGGTTTAATTGGATCCGGTACAGGTTCATTTGAATCACTCCCTCCACCGCAACCAGAAACAAATAACAAAGACGAAACGGCAATTAAAGTACCTGTTATTTTAACCATAAAACCTATCCTTAGAATGGTGCTCGATACATTATATTTTGCCTACCAAGCAAAATATTCAAACACAATAAATTAACAAAAAATTTTCTTAGCGACTATATCATGGATTGTCAAACAGGCACCATAAAGTAACAAATTAGTACAAAGTCCTAATTAGCTACTAGTTTAGATACTGCTGACGATTCAGTTCATCAATACGATGCTTCAATGGATCTTGAATTCTACATACACCTTCACCATCACGAATAAATTGAGATAACTTAAAGTTGATGAAATAGCCACCATTGTCAAAACACTGATTTGGTAACAAAGTCTGTTTTAACAGTGCAGGGTCAAACCAAGTTATTTGCTTATCAAGCTCAAGTTGAGCTTGTGTCGCAATCGCATAGGAAGTGGCGATCGGCGTAGCCCAAGAGGACGATGGAAATTCCCAATCTGCACCGTAGCGCATTCCATAAACATCGGAAGCCATTTTCGGCGTGCTATTTTGTTCCCAGAAGTCGCTTCTGCCATAGCCAAAATTTACATATAGATCGATATACTTATCTCCATTAAACTCAGATGTATGATCTACAAAAACCTGTTGCCAATTTAAATCACCTGTAGCCGTTATATTGGTGTCCACTGGACCGGTGGTGTAGGACATCACGCGTACCCGGTTAGGATACTCAGTCACATCTAACGGATTCTCACTGCTACTGGCGCCAATCGCACCGGCATGAAGGCCCAGCACTCCGTGGGTATTAAACAGTACATCATAAATAGGCTTGATACTCTTAACAAATTCGGTAGCGGTACTATTGCTCAATTGGCCTTTACATGAGCTAGCAGACCAAGCATTACGGACATCGGCTCTTTCAAAGCCGCCGGAATAGTTTATATACTCAACACCATGCTGCTCAATAACATCGGCTCGTAAGGAATTAGCAGCCCTTTGCATTTTGGCATGTAACCCTTCGATATTGCGGCTGCAAAGTGCATCTTTGTGATTGATAAATGGAGAAAAGCTCTCAGTATCAACAATGACAAATTCGGCATCGGGATTGTGTTGTGCTAAATAACCAAAAACCTTAGTTCCATGACTAAAATGGGGCTTTCCAGTTATATGGTCATATTTATCATGTTTCGCTATCGAAACATATTTAGCAGCTAACTCTCCAAGCCATGCCGCAGGCAAAAAGCCACTTTCGGTATACCCTGTCTCGTCATTGAGATAGGTAAATCCGTCAAGCTCAGTTAACAGCTTTTTTCCTAACTTTGAGATAGTCACCGATGGATTATCAGCCACAAAAGACTGACTCTGATGATCATATTTATACGTCGCGATGACTCGGCTTCGATAACGCAAAACCGTTTGCAAATCCAAACCATAATCTAGCACTAATACGGTCTGCTGAGGTTTAGTTCTTTGTGGATCATAAGTACCATCATTAAAATGAACAGTGGTAGAGTCACACATTGGGTGTGATTGTTCGGCCAAATCACAGACAATATTTTGCTCCGTCATCCAGTTAATTGAATCTGAAATATATTGTTGAGCAAATGGTTTAACAGGATGAATAGTGGCATGACTTGACGCTACATATAAAGCACTCAATAAAAAAACAGCTTTTGCGGAGTTACCCATTACAAAGTCCTTCTTTTTAATATCTTGATTTACGATGAAGTAAGTTAAAACACTATTTTATGACTGCTTTTTAAATAGCTTCTGTACAATTAATATGGTTTCATCTACGCTTTTCTTGCGATTGATAATTGCGCCAAATTGATTGGCATAAATTTTTCTGATATCAGTGTGAAAATCGTCGTAATATCCAAGTTCCATCATTACAGTCTCCGGAGAATCAATCACTTGCTTATCTCCATAGGTAGCAATAGAAGCATAAACCAAATCTTCAAGATCTAGGTCTCTGCGCTTTTCAATCGTCTCACCGTTTACCAGCTTAGCATTTAATGCTCGTGCAACTTGTCCAGTAGCCTCATACAGAGGCCCCGGCTCCCCCGCTTTGGCAAGTTCATCTAACAAACGAATTGAAAACACTCTAACTAACGCTTGTTGTTCACCAAATGTCTTTTCAGCGTGCTCATAATCCACAAGGCTTTGCTTTGCAATTTCAATCATCTTAGCGTCATGCAATAAGTCTTGCATTTCTTCGCTAATAAAAGAGGCTGAATTAAACTTACCCACTGACAATTGCATTCTCTCAAAAGCGGTTAGTAGTCGAACCTCAGGGGTGGCAAGTTTAGAATCAGCTTTAGGTAACTTAGTATTGATTTCATTGATAAGCTTTTTGTCTAACTCATCGAGTTTACTTAATTTCACTTCCTCACTTTTAGTGAGAACTGTTGTTGGATTATTTCTTGCCTCATTTTCCGCCCCAACTTCTGCAACAGAAAACAAGTTAAACTTAAAAGCTGCCAGTGCTATCACAGCGACCAAACTTGTAATCAAAATACTTTTTTTCATAAAAATAAAACCTAAATATTGAACGACAAATAGTTTGAAAGATGGAAATCTGTTCGTGTTCGAGCTGAAAAATAGTGCTAACTTCATTATGAAAATAACCATAGCCAGAATAACTTTTCAAAAGTATTTGTGACTGAGCTACTAAACAGATAAAAATATAATCATGAGTAAGGGCTGTTATTTCGTATGACAGCCAAGCTTCAAATCGAACAGGTAGAAAAAGGGAAGGAATAGCCTTCCCTATTAAAAATTATTTACTGGCGTACCACAATTTGACCTAATTCAGCTTGTAGCTGATTTTGCCAAGTCAAATCACCAACTAAAATGTCGTTTGCAATAATGATGTGATTTACTACTTCTGCACCATTAGTTTCAAAGTTGTATACGTCCAGCTCGGTAGGCTCACGAGTAATTGAAGCAACTGAAAGCTCAACGCCATCTGCACGCAACATCGTTTGGCCTAACTCAACATCTTTAGCTGCAACCATCGCGCCATTGCCTAAAAGCATACCGTGGTGCTGAGTCACTTTAAGTTCAGAGCCATCTTCTAAAATAAACACGTAAAGATCTGATTCTTCAGCACCTTTAGTACGCGCTCTCATTTCAAACGTGTTTGTCGATAGCAAGCTCAAAGAAGCATCCTTTGCTAAGCCAACCAAACCATAGCTATCATCGATATGTTTTGCTGCTACATCAACAATATCACCACCTTTGGTGACACGAATTAATGTATTCGCTTCAAAACAACCACACTTACATACTGCACCAACCGTTCTGTCGTAAAAGTCGACAACAGGATAGAAGCCATTAGCTTTACCCCACTCACCAGCTCTAGCAGTGATATAGCCTTCACGAACAGCCCAGTCTATACGTTTAACACACTCAGTCGCTGAAATAGCCTTTTTCGCGCAACGTCCATGAGCGGCATTATCGGTAGTCGCTTGACTTTGATAAGCAGCAATATCCATTGCAGCTTCTGATTTGAATGCAACAAGTGCAAACAACGTAGTGAATAAAATCATCAAAGATCTCATAGAAAAATTTCCTTGTAATTAATGTAAATTGAAGTTTATTTCACAGCTTCAGCTTTTAGGGTGACATTATTAAAAGCGCTATACCCATAGGCTGTTAAGTACCAAGTGCCACTTGCTGGGTTAGTGATGACACATGATTCGTTTGAAGTGTCAGGATTCTCTGAGGCACAGTCGTTATCAATTGGATAAGGTTCTTGGCCATGCTTGATATAAAGATCAGCATCACCCGTCCCACCAGATAAGCTAACGACTAATTTGCTCGTGCCTGACGCAACACTAAAAGGGAATACCTTCGACTGGCCTTTGTTACCGCTTACTATTTCGACTAAGCCATCTCCTGGTTGATCTTCAAATTTGGCATAGACCAATTTGTTTGGTGAACCGACGACATTCGAGATTTTGTTTTCAGAAGCATTGTTGTTAATCGCAGCGGTCACCTGAGCAGGGTTTAGGTTTGGCGATTTAGACAAATGCAGCGCTGCTACACCAGCAACGTGAGGCGATGCCATCGAAGTACCACTAATCGTCTTAGTTGCACTGTTGGAGCCAATCCATGCTGACTTTATTGAAGATCCAGGCGCAAATACGTCGACACATTTTCCATAGTTGGAAAAACCAGATCTTGCGTCGTTGATATCTGAAGAGGCAACGGTGATTGCAGAAGGCTCACTTGCCGGTGATTTAGAGCAAGCGTCACCACGATCATTCCCCGCAGCCACTACGAAGGTAATACCACGGTTCACTGCATTTGCCACAGCGTTATTAACAGCTTGAGATTTACCGCCACCCAAGCTCATATTTGCAACAGATGGTCCAGAAGCATTACCAGCAACCCAGTCGATCCCCGCAATTACGCCAGCATATGATCCCGAACCACTACAATTAAGGACCCGCACACCAACTAAATCTACTGCTTTGGCAACACCATATTGCGAACCGCCGATTGTACCGGCAACATGCGTACCATGACCATTACAATCCTGAGAAACAGCGTCGTTATCAACAAAATCATAGCCATTTCTAGCACGACCACCGAAATCATTATGGCTGTTTAACACCCCAGTATCGATTATGTAAGCAGTGACACCCTGACCATTATTCGCACCAACGTATTTCTTGTCTAATGGGCGATCTCTTTGATCGATACGGTCCAAACCCCAAGTAGGGTTGTTTTGTAACGCGTGGAAATCAGAGAACTGTGGATCAATGGTAAAGGTCGCATTTTGCTCAATGAACTTGATGTCTGGGTGGGAAAGCAACTTCAATAACTGCTCGGAGTTTGCTTTAACAGCAACACCAGCTAAGTTATCATATTGATAATCAACATCTAACCCAAACTCTGCGCTTAACTTCGACGTTAAAGATGCCGTAAATGCTGCTTTAGTGCTGATATCTGCATTAACTAAAGCAGACGGTGTATTATACACAATAATGTAGCTGTCTTTAATCGCCTGTGTTCCTGAAGAGTTACTGTAAAACTCAGCGGCTTGAACTGTAGACCCAAGCATAAGGCTCAATAACAACGGTGTTATTTTCCTTTTTTTCATGATTTTTCCTTTTTTATTTTAAAAATCAAAGTAAGTTCCGATTTATATCGACTAAAAAAGCAATGCAAACTACAACTAAAACTACAGATATACATAGAAACACATTTTAGCGACATCAAAATTACACATAAAAAACAAAAAAACAACAAAACACACGTGGGTTAAACAATTTAGATAAGCCGAATAAAAAAATAGAATTAGCATTCATTTCAAAGAGATAAAAACAAACACATTAAAACCACCGAAAAAACAAAATAAAACAAAAAACACAACACCTAGCTTTTCTAAACATTGCCCTTTTTGCAAAAAACCAAAAACATACACAAAGAAATAAACAAGCATTTAAAAACCTTAAATAAATAACAATAAAATATGATTAAATTTTTAATAAGAGGAGGAATTCTGAAAAGTTCAATAGAATAAAGCGTAATAAAAGGCGAGTTTTAAGTAAAAATAAATCTAATAGAAATAGAGGCGGGAAACCCGCCAATACTATCTAATTAACAGCCAACCAAGGGCCAGAGCCGTCGAAAGTAGGTGTATTTCCTTTGGTCCACCACTTGGCTTCATAGATCACCCCATTGTAGCTCGCTCTATCACCTTTTAGATAAACCTTGCTGGCATCCCAAGCAGGTACGCCACCTACAGGTGGCTCAGTAGGATTGGTTGGTAGCTCATCAACAACTCGTACTTCAGGCCAGCTTGCGTGTGATTGATAAAAATTTGTCACACATTTTTCGTAATCTCCAGGCACAAGCGCTGAATAAGCCGTTTGATACCCTACGAGTTTACACTCAAATGAATATCCTCCGGGGCGATCTGCATAATAAGCCCAATCACCTTCCCAGTTGGTGTAGAGGACATCAGTTGCGCCGTCAAGATTTAAGCTTCCGTATGGTGTTTGCTGCCAACAGGTATTTTCTTCATCAGCTTCAATGGTGATGTTGTAATAATGAGAAAGTCCTTCCCAATAACGAATGCGATTAACTGGCTGACCTTTGTCTTTATTTTGCGCGCCGCACTCAATCCCACCATTAATAATATTAATAGTGGTGCCAAAGCCATAACCAATCCCCGCCTCACTTTCCCGCAGAGATGGTGTCCAAGTTCTATCAATGACATGTAACATTGCAGGTTTTGGCGCTTGTGGCGTTAAAAAGAACCAAATTGCAGACGCTAAGTTTAGCCAAGAGTCGGCTACTAAACCCGGATTATTTAATAGCACCGTGGCATCACCATTAAACATGACTTCACTAAATGCACCATAGTTAAAGTGATATGAAAGCTGTTTAGCGCCTCGGCCAAAATACCCTTGTCCCGTCCCACATGGCCAGCGGCGGTTTTGCCAGTCATTTTGTCCACACCCCGTGGTATAACCAACTTGTCCTTCTGACCACCCCATTTCACGCACATGCACCAAAGCTTGTTGCCATTCTTCTAACCCGAGAGGGTTATCAGAAGTATTGTCTTTAGCAATATGCCCCCCTGTTTCTTGGGCAAAATGCGCAAATGCAGTCACAATTGAGCGTTTACAGATTGCATCGGCATCTCGCCCATCGGTATAGTCGCCACAAAATGCGGGAAACTTACCAATGGCACGTAAAAAGCGCGTGTAGGTGTATTCAGGCGCCGCCATTTGGGTAAGAAATTGCCACTGGGTTTGACCAAATACCCGCTCAGCTCTTTTTACATTATCAGGATTACTTACAAGGCCCGGTACTATCGCCTCTACAACCGTATTTTCTCTTGTTTCCAGTGCTTTAGACCAAATAGCATACATAGGGTTGTTGGTTTTCGCGCTTTCTGCATTATTTAACGCCACCCGAGAGACAATATAACCATTGGGGTTTTGTGGATTGGGTTGCGGACTCATTGCTATCACCTGACTTGCAGTTATAGCAAGCGAAACTGCGGTCGCTAATTTTAGAATTTTCATATTTTTCCTTTACATGTTGTTGTTAACGGTGAAGATCACCGGTTCAACAATTATTAACAAAATGACATCGCTGTCAAATTTTGTTCACTTTTTATTCTTACCACTACTCAAAAAGCGCCAGTTAAAATTGCCGAATCTTCGCGTTTTTGGTACATGATTAAAGTGGTATGCTAGGACCTCACAACAAATAACAATAATGGAGCAGCCTATGAAAATCATTCCTTTACAGTCGCAACATTTCGACAGTGTCATCGCACTTGGCAATCTCGTTCATGGTGATAATTATCTTGATGACGTAAGTATTGAACAAATGCACCAAAAAGGCTGTAAAGAGGGCATTAATGCTTCCTTTGTTGCGCTAAACAATGAAGGTGAGTTGCTCGGTTTTAGAACATCATACAGTGCAGGGCAATGGCCTATAGATAAGTGGTGCTCGCCAACATTGTGGCCTGTAGACAAAGCTGATATGGCTTACTTTAAATGCATTGCTATCGCACCTTCAGCTCAGGGACAAGGCATTGGCCCACAATTATTAAAATACTCGATAGAAGCACTGAAGCAACAAGGTGCAAAAGCTGGCGTTTCACACCTTTGGAAACAAAGCCCAGGTAACGGAGCCGTAAAATACTTTACTAAGGCCGGTGGCAAACTGATCAAAATCCATGATGATAAGTGGTTAGACGACTGTATCTATCACGGCTATGTTTGTACTATTTGTGGTACTGAATGCCACTGCCAAGCAGCAGAAATGGTATTGGAGTTTTAAAATGTCAGGATTTGATCCTCTCACTCAGCCACATTGCCAAGGCCAAGCTTTTGCTAACAGTTACTGGGCTGCAACTTGCCCTTTAGGTGCGCCCACCCCTTCACTAGATAAACCGTTACAAGTAGATATTGTGGTGATCGGTGGTGGCTTTACGGGCTTACTTACCGCCTACCACTTGGCAACCACTCACCATCAAAGCGTTGCCCTATTTGAAGCAAATCAAGTTGGCTTTGGCGCGAGCGCGAGAAATGCAGGGTTTGTGCTACCCAGTACGGGCCGACTTGGCTATGCGCAACTGGCCAAAAAGTATGGTTTAGCTGTCAGTAAAGCCATATATCAAGAATACAACAATGCCGTTGCCTTAGTCCGTGGGCATATCGACACCAAGCATATTGACTGCAATGTGCAGGCATCGGGTTATTTGAAAGTTGCACACAATCAGCAAGCATTTTCGCTACTAAAAGCGCAGTCTGAATTTCTCACTGCGACTATGGGTAGCAAGAACCATCAGTTACTGTCTCAGCAACAACTGACCGAAACCTATATGCACAACCAACAAGGGTTTGGTGCATTGCGATTTGACAACGCGTTTGGTATTCACCCTTTGAAGCTGTTGCTAAGTTATAAGGCATTAGCTCAACAAGCTGGTGTGCAACTTTACGAAAATAGCCTGGTCACCCACCACCAGAACCCAAATGGCAACCACCAGCTAGAAGTGAACGGCCACAAAGTTTCAGCAAATAAGGTCGTGATCGCAGCGAATGCCTACGCTCAACGACAATTTTCGCCGTTAACTCAAGGGCGTTACTTGCCTATTTTAAGTAGCATTATCGTGACTGAACCTCTTAGTGATGAGCAACTTGCTGCCAAGGGCTTAATGACAGAACAAGTTGTCATGGATACCAGACGGCTTAAATACTACTATCGTCGCCTTCCCGACAACCGTATTTTGTTTGGTGGGCGAGGCGCGGTGTTTGGACATGATCAGGACAATGCAAAATATCAACATAACTTGCGCTCAGCACTTAACGACTGCTTTCCTAACCTCAATGCTAGAGTAGATTATTTTTGGAGTGGTTATATTGCCGCCGCGCTTGATGATCTTCCCCATATCTACAGTGAAAATAACACCGGATATGTACTTGGGTATTGCGGCTCAGGTGTGGCGTTTAGTGCACAGGCAAGTATTCGTCTCGCTGAGCAGTTAATGGGTCGTAAAGTACCTAATTTACCTATCTATACGAAACCACTACCCAAGTTTCCAATGCCACGATTACGGAGAGTAGGTCAACTCGCGTATTACCAATATGCACAAATAATGGACAGGGTTACGTAATGCTCAACGTTACTATTCGTCCGGCAGTTCCCTCTGATGCAGTGACACTTGCAGCGATATCTATTCAAGTTTGGCTTGATACCTATGCGCAAAAAGGGATCCGTCATGAGTATGCTCAATTCGCGCTAGAAACTTTTTCATCGGCTTACTTTTTGGAACGCATTGAAAAGCCCGAGTTTAATATTTTCGTTTCTGAGCAAAACGGTCATCTTTTAGGTTTCATTCTGACCAATCACAACTCAGATTATAATAACGAAGATTATGGTTATGAAATTGAAAAGCTATATGTGTTAAGACATTTTCAGGGGAAAGGAGTAGGTTCTCAGCTAATGAACTATGCTTCTATAAAACTCGGCCCTTGTTTTTGGCTCTATACTTGGGTAGAGAATCAAGCAAACCTATTTTATGAGAAGTATGGGTTAACTAACGTTGGAAAATTTACGTTTACGTTCTATGAGTGGGAAATTGAAAATAACGTTTTCCGTTCATCTGACACTTTAAAACACTTGTCGAATGTCGCGCAAAGGTAACATAAAAGATGTATAGATACAGCCGCCGGTTAGCGACTGTATCTCGCTCGCTTAAAAGCTATATCTTAAGTTCACACCAAAATTATCGTATTCGTCTACATTTCTATAGCTGATATTGGCTGAGATGCTGTCGGTAAATTGGTAACTAAGCTTGGCTAAGTATACAAAGTTAGTTTCGCTTTCATCGTCTTGAATGCGCTCAACACCGAGACCAACGCGCGCATTCAGATCTCCAAACGAATGCTCGTAGGCAGCTTCGATATGGTAATGATCACTCGTGTCACTATCTTTATCAGAGAAGCTTTCTTGATAACGGTAACCATCGTTAGATGTAATATTTGTGATGCCTGAATAATCTAGTTCTAATTTATATCTAGAATAACCACCATATACATCAACAAAACCTGCATCTGTTACATCAAATTGATGACCAACTAAAAGGGTAAGATAATTTAAATCAGTCTCAACTTTAACCCTTGCCTCTATATTTGCGTAATAATCGCTTTCGATTAAAGTATCATTAAAGTCATCACTTAATGCCGCATAAGTACCTTGAAGATAAAAGCCGTCAAAAGCCTTGTTGACCGTAACTGCGATACCCGTAGGCTTGAATTCATCAACGCCATCAAGCGTGATTTTTCCGTAGCCTAGTTCAACGAAGTCTGTTGAGTTTGCTAGACAGGCTGTTGATGCAAATAGTGCTGATACTAATGCCACTTGCTTTAAAGTTGAATTCACGATCCACTCCATCATTCTCGTATTTAATTCGTGGCGCATACTACTGAAATTACATATAAATACAACCAGAACCTAAAACAAATACAAAATGACTTTGTAACAAAACTTGTTACTATTAATCAAAGCGTTAACTTTATCGAGTTTAGCTCAGTGTCGTCATCCAAGTGGACGAAAATTAGCTAGGACATTTGGAAGTGGACGCCATGCTGTTCATAATCAGATTAACGCCATGACGGGGCATTGTCATACCCCAAATTTAGACTGACGGTATTATAGGCCTCAGCATTTCTATCGCTCACGTTTGTGCAAATATTATTGGTAAAACGATATCCCATCTCAGCCAGAATAAGCAGTGTTCAATATATGCATAGGATAGCCACCATAAATATCAACAAGACGATGGTCATTCAAATCAAACTGTGTGTCAGCAGAGACAAACAACCTTTAGTCATACTGGGCTTTAATTTTTAGAATTTCTGGTAATTTTTCACCCAGCAATTCAACTAATTTTGGGTCAAAGTGCTTACCACTTTCAGAATGGATAAAAGCCAATGCCTTTTCAATAGACCAAGCCTCTTTGTATGGGCGCTTTGAAGTGAGTGCATCAAATACGTCTGCAAGTGCGCAGATCCTTCCTTCAAGTGAGATTTCTTCCCCCTTTAATCCTTTTGGGTAGCCACTACCGTCAAACTTCTCATGGTGCTCCATTGCCATGAGATATGCAAGTTTGACGAGTTTGGACTCGGAGTCCGCTAGTATATTCGCACCCAATTCAGCGTGCTGTTTCATCACCTCATATTCTTCGGCATTTAAACGTCCGGGTTTCAGCAAAATGCTGTCAGCAATACCGACTTTGCCAATATCGTGCATCGGGGCGGCCAACATCAAATCTTCTGCATACGCTTCTGGTAGACCGCAAGCTTTAGCAAGCACATAACAGTAGCGGCTCATTCTAGCTATGTGCTGCCCTGTTTCATTGTCTTTATATTCAGCCGCCTGACCTAGGCGCTGCATCAATTCGACATACGCACTTTTAAGCTCAGTCGCACTTACCAAAGACAAGTGCGTTTTCACTCGTGCTCTGGTTATAGCGGGGCTGATTGGCTTTGTGATGTAGTCAACACCACCTAACTCAAAGCCCCTAGTTTCATCAAACTCTTCGCTCAAGGCGGTCACAAAAATCACTGGGATCCTTGCTGTGATAGGGTCTTCTTTTAATTTAGAGCAGACTTCAAAGCCAGTCATCTCTGGCATCATGACATCGAGTAAAATTAAATTGGGTAGTTCCTTATCTACTAGCTCCAAGGCCAATTTTCCTGACTTTGCAAACTTCATACGGTATTGATTGCCGAGCGTTTGTTTTAGAATTTGCAGGTTTGTCGCTTCATCATCAACGGCTAAAATCAGAGGCTTATGGTCATTTATCATTACACATCAGTACTCATTAATTGTGCAAGAATTTCCTCCGCACGTTCAAATTCAAAATCATCCAATGCATGTTTCAACGCCTCTACCTGGCTTCGGTGAGCAAGAGGAGCACTTTCTAACAATGCGTCTAGCACATCATCTTCAACTTGCGACTCATCTATCATCTCCTTTACTCGTGGTAAGTTTTGCTTAAACAAAAAAACATCACCCTCACTCAATGCGTTGGTTACGACTTCTTCATCACTTAGCCCAACAACATCGTCAAGTTTTTCAATAATGAGTGCCAATTTGGCCCTCAGCCGTTCGTCAATTCCCTTTTTACTCTCTATTTGCTCTAGCAGAGCAAACAGTGTCTCCAAAGCCAAGTTTCCAGCAATTCCTTTAATGGTATGAATATTCTGCAGTACATCACTCGTAAACTGACCTTCGTGAGCAAAGAGTGCTACTACTTCTTCTCTCTTGTTATCCCAAAAGCGAGCTAGTTCTTTCAAAAACCGAGTCTCACTGCCCCATAAATTTACCGCACGAGCTCGGTTAATCAGCTGTTTGTTGGTGGCTTGCCTTAAACCAATCGCCGTACGAGCAATATTAATATTGAGCGTCTCAGCAATTGTACGAGTTAGATCTTCAATCACCACAGGCTTTGAGGCAAATGCAGCCATACCAGCAGCCTTTGCTGCTGCTCTATCCTCGCCCAACACACTCGCAGTTAGAGCAATTACCGGTGTCTCTTGTTGCCTATTGTCTCGTTCATATGCTTTGATAGCGCGCGTCGCTTCAAGCCCATCACAGCCGGGCATATGAATATCCATTAGAATAAGATCGTATTGCTGCGCTTTGGCTTTTTCGACGGCCTCAAGCCCATCTCCTGCGACCTCTATACTATGACCTTGCTTTTCAAGTAATAAGCTCAACAACTCGGTATTTTGTTGAATATCATCAGCAACTAAGATACTTAACGGGGGAAGCTCAACATGGACATCCTGTGTGACTGCGAATGCCTCAATTTTATTCAGTGGCACTGTGAAATAAAAAGTAGACCCCTTACCAAGCTCACTAAGTGCCCATATTTTCCCGCCCATTAGCTCGACTAGCTGGCGACTAATGGTTGTGCCAAGGCCTGTACCACCAAAGCGGCGACTCATACTTTCATCAGCTTGCTCAAACGGACTAAAAATGGAGTCTAACCGGTCGCTAGCTATCCCTATGCCCGTATCCGTGATTTTAAATAGTACATGATTGTCATGAGATGCCTCAACGTAAAGCTCTACAACGCCTTGAGCCGTAAACTTGATCGCATTACCCAACAAATTTACCAATACTTGCCGTAACCGGTCTGAAGCCCCATGATAGGTTTGATGTAAGTCACGGCTCATTGTGAGCTCAAGTTTTAAGCCTTTTTTCTTTGCTTGATACCAAAATGTGGATACCACGTTATCAAGTAGCTCAGATAGACAGAAATCATTTTCAACCAGATCGAGTTTGCCTTGGTCCAGCTTAGCTGAATCTAAAATATCGTTAAGTAAGTGCAGCAACGCCTTTGCGCTTGTCAGTATGGTATTTACATGCCTACTTTGATCAGACTTCAGCTCAGACTCTTTAAGCACTTCACTGAATCCTAAAATAGCATTCATCGGAGTGCGGATCTCATGGCTCATGTTAGCTAAAAACGCCTGCTTAGAAGCTGCCGCACTCTCAGCAATACTTTTCGCGGCACGTAATTCGTCTTCCATGTGTTTACGCTCACTAATATCGAGCAATACGCCAGCGATCCCTTCGACCTTACCCGCTTGATCATACTCAAATGAGCCTTTATCAAGTACCCACTTGGTATGGCCAGATTTGTGTAATATCCTATATTCCAAAGAATAACTCGCTTTGCCACACTGCAGCGCTTGTTCAACGACATCGTGAGTTAAACTGATGTCGTCCTCAACAATCAAGCTCGCAAAATGGACTTGCCCCGACATAAATTCCTCTGCCCGATAGCCAGTAAGCTGTTCCACAATGGGGCTTACGAAAGATAGAGTCCAGTCGCTATCAATATTGCAGCGAAAAGCGACACCAGGCATGTTATTTAACAGCGTTCGATAACGCGCTTCCTGTTCAATCAGCGCTTTTTCCATTTGCTTTTGCGCTGTTAAATCTGTAATAAAGCCAACATAAAACGCGCTTTGATCTTTTAACTCAACCTCACCAACTCCCAGCCGAATAGGCACTAGATGCCCTTGCTTGTGCAGCGCCTTTACCTCACGGCCAACCCCTTTAAATCGCTCAAGATAAGCGGTGTCGAAGGCTATGTCTGTTTGCGCTTCTTTAGGTTTAGGCAAAAATACGGCAACATTGCGGCCAAGCGTTTCTTGCTCAGACCACCCCAAAATTCGTTCAAATAATGGGTTGCAGCTCTTAATGATCCCTTCACCGTTGATAGTGATGATCCCATCAACTGCCGTTTCTAGAATAGCTGCAAGCCTGGATTCATTCGCAGCTTTGTCTGCTGCAACCGAACGGTACTTGCTAGCTGTATGAATAAGCGCGGATAAAGCACTAATGATCATACTGACGGCGGCAATGAACAGCGCAAGTGATTGCGTGTGCTGCTCTTGCATCTCTAGGCTAATAACTGGTGAGTCCGATACAAACTTCGCCGCCTGCATACCTGTATAGTGCATTCCCGATACCGATGCACCAAGCGCTAAAGCTCCTAACCATCTGACCATGCTGGTATTGTTATCGCTGACATAATCGCGCAGTTTACTTCTCGCTTGAATTGCAATGAAGGCAAGTGACACTGCAACAACAATTGATAAACCAAAAAGTGTAGGATCATAACCCAGCATAGGTCCAAGCTGCATGGCTTCCATGCCACTGTAATGCATAGTACCAATACCGGCTCCCAAAATAACAGCGGCGATACCCTTGATCACCAGTGTCACATTTGGTCGAGTTATCAGGTCAAATGCAACCCAGCAGCCTAAAAAAGCGGGGAAGATCGATGCCGCAGTAAGCCAAGGATCGTAATCCACTTCAACACAGAGCGAAAACGCCAACATGCCAATGAAGTGCATACTCCAAATACCACCAGACATGGCCACAGCACCGCCAAATTTTGCGAGCCGATTTATACGACTGTTTTGATTTTGCTCTGCAAAGTCGATCTGAATAAGCGTAAAAAATGAGGCAATAACAGCCACCAGCAAAGATAACGCTACAAGCGTAGCATCGTAAGTTCCGTTAAGTAGCAACTCAGGTGCGGGGTCGGTTACAAAAAACGTATTTAACATAGCAACACGGATAGTAAGATATTCTTAGAGTCTAGCTTTCTAGGACCGAGTTTGACAGAAAAAATCGTTGCCAAAACAAGATTTCGGGATAAATTCTTGTTTCTTTTGGTCTAGCACTATCTCATGAGCGACGTTACATAAAAATATGGGTACAGATTATTCGGTATAATCAATACAGAGTGGGTTATTCATATCCAACTAACTCAGCGTATCCCTCACCAATATAGCCGCCAGAAACTTTTACTCTTCCTTCCCAATATGGGATTGTAAGCTGGTTTCTCGCATCACGATTTATGCTTTCTATTAGAATAGGTGACTTGTGCTTTAGCCGTAATTGCCACTTAAATGGATAACTCACGCCATCTAACGAAACCTGCTCTAAAACACTTAATTGAATATCCTTATGCCCGATTTCGCTCGCCCTACCCTCAGCTGAAATTTCGGTGCCTCGACAGTCTTTGTAAAATTGCTGATTATCACGAATGCAAAATACCATTAGTGCACCATTCGACCTGTTTTGACCACGAATGCTAAACCAATCCCACCCCCGTTGTGCTTTACTGATAAACGAGGAAGACCATTCTCTATCTAACCAGGCATCACCGCTAACTCGATGTGTTTCACCTTGAAAAGTGAGCTCGCCCTTAACCGTTAAGAAAGGGTAGCTATAATACATAGAGGCATGGCCATCGGATGTTTTTTCACTGTAGCCATTCTTTCCGTGTAGTACCATTGGGCTTGTATCAAGCGTTAAATTAGCACGGTTTTTCTCTTGCTCAGCATGAAGCGTCAATGGAAAAAATGTTTCCGTCTCGCTGCGCAAATACCAATTATCTAGCTGTGTGACAAATGGGTTAGCTTGAATTTTTACTTGCCCTGCTCTGCCGTAACGTTCGAATGCTTGATGACTAGTATTATCTTGAATTGCAAAATGCGCAAAATAGAGCTCATTATCCCACCAAGGACTAACGTATTGAACGTTAGCAACGGAGGTTCGAAATAACGTCCATTGAACACCAAACTCTTGTCCTGAATCACTTTTTAAGTTTGCAGTAACATACCACCACTCAATGCCTTGCTCAGGATGACTGCCATGATCAAACGGAAAACTTAACTGATATGAGGGAGAGACCGGTTCACCTAACTCAAGATTGAAAAAATCATTTTTTGAAACAGGTACTTGTGATAATTCTGGTGTGCAACCGGCTACCAAGAACAACAATAAAGCGATAACAGGATTAATCTTCATACAGCAGATCCGCAGTATCATAACGACTCAGTTTGAGTAGAGGCACTACACTAACAAACAAAGCTAAACCAAAAATAAGCGTGATAAAAACCGTGATGTCCATATAGGGTAATAGAAAAGGGATCGTCCAGCCGAATCCAATTGGCATTACAAATTTAAGTAAAATCCACCCGAGCATCCCCCCAAGTATCGTCGCCATTACTAAACTCACAAGCAAAATCATGGCGCTCTGTACTAATTTGATCGCAAACACTTGCCAAGTGGTGACACCTAACGTTTTTAATATAGCCAACGGGCGAATTTGCTTAGCACCGAGTGTGAGCAATGATACCCACAGCCCAAATAGCGCAATGGCAACTATCATTAAATTTAAGGCATGCGTCGCGTAAAACGTATGTTCAAACAGACGCGTCGCGTACTGTTTAAAGCGCTGATTCTGAACCACTTGAGAATCATTTAGATGAAATTGCTGCATCACTTTTTGTTTAAATAGAGCGGTATTAACCTCTGGCTTTAGAACAATTGAGAAGCCATATGCCTCATAGTTAAAGCCAGCATTTTTAATCGCGTCACTAACGGCGACGAATACGGCACGCTGTTCACCATAATCGTAATAAAACCCCGTTATCTCACAGTTAATATATCTCTTGCCTTGTTGCAACTGAACACGCTGTCCCAACTGAACGCCATACAATAGCTTACTTGGCTCGTTGGCAAGACACCCACTCACGTTATTATTCGCATCGTAATAAAGCGCATCACTTTTAGGCGAAGTTCCCGAAAGCAAAGTAAGGTTGTGGTGATGTTCATCAGAGCTACCAAAGCTCATCAAACTCGCAGGTAGAGTGTCTCGTGGATTTGAATTCAGGTCATAATTTATCTCTGCGCGCCAGAATACGCCAACCTTATCGATATCCTTATGGTTTAACAGCCATTGATATTGCGCGTCAGATACTTTGCTAGGCCTCACATACAGGTCCGCGCTAAGACGACCATCTAAATGGATCTGCAAAGCAGAACTAAAACTGCTCACCATAATTTGCAACCCAACAGAAGTGCCAACCGCAAGCAATACGGCATAAACACTGATTGCAAGTACTCTGATCTGCTCGCCACTGTCAGCTTTCATCCATTTGACTAATGGGTGCTGAGTTGAAATACGTTTGAACGCGGCTCGAAGTACCACTGGTGTTATCATAAAAAAGAGCAACAGAAGGCAAAGACATAAACCAAGCGCATGCAATGGCGCGTCACTATCAATATAAAAGTACCCTGCAACCACAACCAGTAAAATTCCACTGGCTAGTTTACTCTGCCAAGAGTTATAAAAAGTGATAGGTTTTACCTGGCAATAGGCCACACTTGCCAGCACTAAAAGGTTTAATATGAATGCTTGCAGTACGACTAACCAACTGAAATGAACCGGTAAATGCCTATCTAATGCAAATAAACTCTCTAACGCCATAGAGATCTCGCTCACCAGTAGGTTTGCCCCCAAGAAAGCCACACCTGCACCCACCAGTGCAGCAATCAAGCTTAAGATGAGCACCTCAATAACTACAGCTGCGACCACATTTGATTGAATACACCCGAGTAGTGTGAGCTGCTGATGTAGTTTTTTTCTCGCGTGCAGACACAGCTTTATAGCGTTAAAACTCAAGAAAGCACCGACCAGATAGCCAAGAAGTGCGAGGGCTTGCAGGTTGAAGAAAAACGCCTTTGACAACGAATCGAAAGACTGCGCTTGCGCATTTTGCAACTGTGCTTCGTCACCTATGATCTTCCTAACTTTTGCTTCGTCTAATACGGAGTTTGAGATCTCTATATAACTAATTCGACCTGACGAATTCAGTAAATAGTCAACTAATGCAATATCGGCTAATGCTATACCATCTGCAAGCTCTGATAAAATGACGAAATGCACATCCACATCAAAAAGCTTGAGCGCTTCATGATTACTGAGCAACAGCCGTTGAGCCATCGTGTCAGATACATAAATAGTATTAAACCCGAACTGCAATGGTGCTGATTGATTACCTGACCTGCCTCCCCGTGATTGTGTTTTAGGCGCAGAAAGCCATTGCAAAGTATTTACTCCTTTAATGCGAAGTCCTTTACCGCTCGGCAGAGTCAATACACCTTCCAAAACTGGCTCAGCCGAAACGATGCCAGCGCTTCGAAGCGCTTGCCACACGTCTGTAGTTAACATATCTCGGCCTGCGCTTGGGCGCACAAAATGACTTATGGGATTACTAATAAGCGCACTGGTTTGCTGGTAGCGCTCCGTTGCTTCTTGGTTTAGTCCTTGAATTGAACCAAGCAAAGCACTGCCCAAAGACAAGCCAAAGACGAACAGCAAAAACAACCAAAGATGTTTTTTGTAAAATTGGATAAAAACAAAGAGTACAAGTCGAACTTCTGATAATGCACTTAGGCGCTTCATTGTTTTAGCCATAAGCACGGTTATTTTGAATGGTGATTTTTCTATCGAGGCTGTCAGCGAGATGTTGGCTGTGCGTAACCATAAGCAAGTTAACGCCTTGCTCTTCACACAGCTCACGCAGCAGTGATACCACTTCTTCGCTCTTTGCAGCATCTAAGTTTCCTGTCGGCTCATCAGCCAATAGTAACTTAGGTTTGTTGATCATGGCGCGCGCGATACCAACTCGTTGCTGCTCCCCTCCTGACAATTGCTGAGGATAGGCAGTTAATTTATGCAAAATCCCCAAGCGCTCGGCCAGTGCATTGACATCACTTTGTTTGGGGGTCAATTGATTGAGCTGTGCTTGGAAGACGATATTGTCATAGACAGATAGAGGAGCAAGCAGTTGATAGTGTTGAAATATCATGCCCAGACTGCGACGATATAGCGCTTGATCGGTGTCATTTAACTGAGCAATATCATGCCCCTCAACAATAATCCTGCCATCGTCAGGTCTTAACAAGCCACCAATAAGATGGATCAGTGTAGTTTTACCCGACCCACTATCACCAACAATAGCAACCTGTTCTTTAGCCGCGATACTAAGACTGAGCTTATCTAAAACAGCTCGATGCATCTCACCATCACGGCGTGTGAAGACCAAATTTTGAACTTCTACCACTTTATGTACATTCCTTTACTACTATGCAGGCACTACTTAATTTACCTGTTTCGTTAAGTAGCAGAGTATTTTATTTCTCTTGTTAACGCAATTAGTTATCTGTTTATTACCAAGGAATAGCATCACCTTTATAGTCATAAAAGCCACCGCTTTGTGCATCCACAAAATGAGATAGTACTGAATAGATCCCACTGGCAGACTCGTCTGGAGTGATTAACGCGTTAGAGCCTCCCATTTCGGTTTGGACCCAACCGGGGTGAAGCGCAACGGTGCGGATCCCTTCACTTAGTAAATCATTAGACAAGCTTTTTATCACTGAGTTTAACGCTGCTTTCGAACTGCGATAAATATAGCCGCCACCTTTGGTATTCATGGTATGGCTGCCTACCTTTGAGGAAATGGCCGCAAAAATCTTTTCATTACCATTGTAAAGGTGGGTGTAAAATAGTTCTGCAAGTCGCATGGTGGAAAAGACATTAACCTCCATCACCTCTCGCCACGCTTCTATATCGGTTTCACCAAATGCGTATCCTTTCGGCCCATAAATACCCGCATTGTTGATAACGATATCAATGGCAACAGGGGCCAGTTTCTCACTTAACTCTTCCATCTGGTCGAAATTAGTGACATCTAAGGCAAATACTTGGAGTTCAGGAAAAGTTGGTGCGAGAGAATTCAGCTCTGTAGCAATAAGTGGGTCTCGACAAGTCGCTAATACATGCCAACCAGCCTGTAGATAGGTTTTAGTTAACGCAAATCCAATACCGCGGTTCGCACCAGTGATCAGTATTTTTTTCACAGTAGAAGCTCCTAAGCCGTTATGACAAAAGCCAATGGTGTTAATTCACTATACTGATGATAGGTTGAATAATCCACTTTTTGCACATCTCAATAGTGTCTCGAGTCACAACGCATAAATAATGAATTTAATTCAACTTCAATTAATCTCTCTCATTAACCCACTTCAGCGCATCTTCTTTATCATCAAAATACTTCACTTTACCAGTAACAAACCAGTTACCTATTGTTGCAGCAAGTCGATGCCAATTTTTACCGCCATATATTGCTACTTTGGCAAATTCAGTACTGTGTTCATAGGCGAGCCGGAAGTCGTCCCACATAGCCCTTGGCTCCCAACCTTCAAAATCAGTCGCATCAAGAAACACATAGATTTTAGGCATTGTTACTGCTTTTAGTGCACTCTCAATTATTGGTGTAATAACAACATAATCTTCATGAGTGAGTTTACCTGTCGGCTTAAGTGTGAGATAAATATCATCTCCAAAGCGTTCAGTGCCTATTGATATGCCATGGAATGGATTGGTCATGCTCTCTTCCGTTACGTTTATCTCATAGACAAAAAGCATAATTAAGTCTCAGCTTTTTGCCAACATCCAAACTTTTTTCATTACGGTCAGCTTCCGTTCAGATTTCTAATACTACCATGCGCGCCGTTGAGTCGATGTAGCTCAATATATGGAAATTAAAGGGATGACTATGAAAAAACTACTATCTATCGCAGCTGTTTCACTACTTGTTTCAGCAGCAGCTCAGGCTAACACTGGTAACGTACAAAAAGAGTGGTTCAACACCGCTAGTTATACAGATTATGACGGCTCTGACAACAGCGCACTGATGCTTTCTTCTCGCTATTTCTTCGCACCTCAAGAATCAGTAGGCGTATGGGATGACTTTGGCTACCTTGATACGGACAGCAATGTAGGCGTAAGTTACTTTAACGATGATTATTCAAATGCTTTCTCAGCGCGTGGTGAAGGCTTCATTACTAAAGAATGGTTTGTAACTGGTAGCATCGCAGATCTTGGCGAGGCTGACGACCATTACTCTATCGGTTTTGGTTACCTATACAACGACAGCCTAAAACTAAGCGTTCGCCACGAAGAGTTTGAATATGGTGACGTAACTTGGTTCAAAGCTGAGTACAATCACGAACTAAATTCTACAGATTACATTGGTTTCACTGTTGAAACTGAAGACGAATTTGATTACCTAAACCTAAGTGCACGCTACTTCATGCATGTAGGTGGTGAAAGCTACTTCACAATCGACGTAGAACACAATCGCATTGATACAGATTTTGTAGATGACTCTGTAACAAACGTACTTGCAAACTACTACTTCACTCGCAACTTTGCGCTTGGTCTAGGTTCATATGACTCAGACCTAGCGGTAGAAGCTAAATACTTCTTCAATGACACTTACTACCTTAAAGGTAGTGTTGTTGACACAGATGGCGGCGAAACAAGCAACCTAACTTTTGTTGCACAGTTCTAAGTTAACACAATCTTGAGGTACACCAGTACCTCATTGATACTCCCCCAACTACTCAACATCTCATCGCGACCACACTCCGCGGTGGGGTGTTTTTTCACATTTTGAAACAAGCTACTCATCTAAATTGGGTGCATTTCACTTCTCAATCGTTATTATGTATCAAAATTATAACGGAAATGCCTATATTATGATGAAGATAAAAACACTCATGCTCGCTATTGCTACGGCAGCCGCGCCTTTTGTTTCGGCGTATCAGACAGAAGATACTCGCCTACTCCGCTTTCCAGATATTCACAAAGATAAAGTCACTTTTGTGTACGCTGGCGACATTTATATTGCAGATACCAATTCAGGTAAAAGCCAACGATTGACCGACCATGTAGGTTTTGAAACTTTCCCTAAGTTCTCACCAGATGGCAGCAAAATCGCTTTTGCCGCTGAATATAATGGCAGCCGCCAGATATATGTGATCAATGCCGATGGTTCTGGTTTAAAACAACTCACATATTATAACGACGTTGGCCCAATGCCTCCCCGCGGTGGTTTTGATTATCGTGTGATGGACTGGACGCCTGACGGCAAACATATCGTTTTTAGAGCAAATCGCACACCATGGGGCAAACGTATGGGTCGCCCATATATGGTGCCAGTAGAGGGTGGACTTGAGCAGCCGATGGCCATCCCAGAAACCGGTGGTGGTATGCTCTCCCCTGATGGTAGCAAGTATGTTTACACACCAATCGACAGAGAGTTTAGAACCTGGAAACGTTCTCGTGGTGGTCGAGCACAGGATGTCTGGATTTACGATCTTGAAAACAATACGTCCAAACAACTTACGACTGACAAAGCAACCGATCAGCAACCAACTTGGGTGAATGACAGTATTTACTTCGTGTCTGATCGTGACTACACGCTCAACCTCTATAAATATCGCGATGGTAAGTCACCGATAAAAATGACTGACCACAAAGACTTTGACGTGCTTTGGCCATCAGCTGGACCAGATGCCATTGTTTACGAAAATGGCGGCTATTTATATCGCTTTGACGAAGCGACAAAGACCGCGAAGAAGCTAAAAATTGATGTTTCAGGTGTGCGTCAATATGCCATGCCATATAGTAAAAACGTTAGCGACTTTATTGATTCAATGGATATATCACACGATGGTAAGCGTGCATTGTTTACTGCCCGTGGTGAGTTATTCTCAGTCCCAGTAAAACAGGGCCCAACTCGCAACCTTTCTTACACGCCAGAAGGCCGCGAAATTGAAGCTAGCTGGTCACCAAATGGTCGTTATATTGCCTACATGAGTGATAAAACAGGTGAATATGAGATCTATCTAAAAGATAGAGCAAATAACAACAAAACCATCCAGTTAACTGACAATGGTACCATCTGGCGCTTTACGCCAATTTGGTCGGCTGATAGCAGCAAACTGCTCTTTGCTGATAAAAACCATACGCTATGGTGGGTTGATGCGAAATCTGGCGATATGCATAAAATTGACACCGCCAAATACGACGAAGATGGTCTAACCGAATATACTTGGTCGCCAAACAGTGAAGATATTGTTTTTGTTAAGAACAATGAAAACCGCTACGCCTCGCTTTGGCACTATAATACTGAGGATAAAAAGGTCACTCGCCTGACTGACAACATGACCAGTGAGCGTAACCCGACTTTCTCTCCTGACGGTAACTACATTTATTTCACTTCTGAGCGCGACTATAACCTCACCTTTAGCAGCTATGAATTTGATTATATGTTTAATAATGCCACACGCATTTATAGCGTTGCGGTGAATAGTCATATCAAGCCATTAAACGCGTTTGAAAGTGATGAGCTAAGCATTCAATCAGACGGCGAGACGAAAAAAGACAGTGACAAACAAGAAAATTACATTGAGGCCAACGGCTTTATGTCGCGGGTTGTATCACTCTCAGCCCCAGCGGGTAACTACGGTTCGCTTACAGGTGTTGAAGGTGGCGTACTAACCTTAACGGGCGGTGCGTTGAAGCTCCTAGGCACAGAACCCGATAGCAAACTAGAGACGGTTGCCGAAGGGGTAAGCAGCTATAAGGTTGCCGCTGGTGGTAAGCATCTAATTGCTCGTGCTGGCAATAATTACAGTGTTATAGCGCCTAAGCCAAAACAGGACTTAAAGAGCAGTCAGCTTGACCTATCTAAGATGACACTGAAAATCGACCCTAAAGTTGAATGGCAACAAATGTATGTGGAAGGCTGGCGTACATTGCGTGATTGGTTCTACGACGAGCATCACCACGGTCAAGATTGGGATGCAATTTTAGATAAATATCAACCACTTGCCAGCGCTGTCGCACACCGTAGCGACTTAGACTATGTACTTAGTGAAATTGCGGGAGAAATCAATGCAGGTCACATTTATGTACAATCTGGTGATGCCCCAACAGCCGAGCGCAAAAAGCATGGTTTACTTGGCGCAGAAATAAGCGCGCATCAGTCTGGCTACGTAAAAATTGAGCGTATCTACAAAGGTGAGAACTGGCATGAAGACTACCGTTCACCACTCGACGAAACCGGCGTGAATGCCAAAGCGGGAGATTACATCATCTCGGTAAATGGTCGCTCGGTAAAAGACGTAGTTAACTTTTACGAGCTACTTGAAAATACCCAAGGCGAGCAAGTTGAGTTGGTATTGAGTAAATCGCCAAGCGCTGATGATAGCTGGAAAACCACGGTAAAACCTGTCGCCAGCGAACAAGGCTTACGTTATATGGCATGGGTTCAATCACGCGCTGACTATGTGGATAAATTATCAAACGGTAAGATTGGCTACGTTCACCTACCAAATACTCATTATGATGGTAACCGTTCATTATTTAAGAACTTTATGCCACAAACGAGTAAAGATGCGCTGATCATCGACGACCGATATAACGGTGGCGGCTTTATCCCCGAGCACATGATCACTTGGCTTGCTCGTAAACCGCTTAATTACTGGAAACGTCGTGGTGTTGAGCCAACAAAAACTCCACAATTTGCTCACGATGGTCCAAAAGCGATGTTGATCAACGGCTATTCAAGTTCAGGCGGTGATGCTCTACCTTATTACTTCCGTCAGGCAGGTCTTGGCAAACTAATTGGTACTCGCACTTGGGGTGGCCTTATCGGTATCTCAGGTAATCCAAGTCTTGTTGACGGAGGTCAGGTTATCGCTGCAACCTTCCGCATTCTTGATAATGAAGGCAATTGGATCATCGAAAATGAGGGCGTCAGCCCTGATATCGAAGTGATTGATAGACCAGAGCTGGTTCATGCAGGTAAAGACCCGTCGGTCGAGCGTGCGGTAAAAGAGCTATTGCAGGAGTTAAAAGATAACCCGAAGAAAGCACTGACAGTGCCTCCAGCACCGTCTAAGTTTTAATCCACTATCAGGCAGGCCATCGCGCCTGCCTATATTAACTACAAAAACATCGAACACACAGCCCCTTAAGAGTAGTTTAGCGCTAGTGTTCAAAATTCCTCACTGACTGTGTCTGATTTAAGTCAAAAAAGATTCAACTAAACGCAACAAACACTACACCAGTCCGAATTAAAGTGTATAAATAAACAGAACAAATAAAACATTTAATCTGGTGTTAGATAGTGAGCGGGCTCTTTATTGTTGTTAAATGCCCTTAAATTATTTCCTTGAACAGCAAGAGAGCTGTGGAGATAACCCCACTTTCGCGTCCTGCTATCTACTATAACCTGTAAGCAAGACACGATGACTGTCGTAGTAAGTGCTAAACAGACTGCTATAAAAACACTAACTATCGAAACTCAGGCTACCTGTGAAGATATGCTATATTCAATGTACCCTTAGGAGAAATACGCTCAAAGAGCAGTATCAAAAAATAGTCCACTTAAACTCGTACTTCGATGAATGCACTGAACAATTCATTATTACGTAACAAGGTAGTAAATAGTGTCATTTCGCATCAAAGTTGAACTTAATCCATATTTGATATTCAGGTTGTAACCATGAAGCTAAGTAGAAAACTATTCCTTGCCTTTGGCACAATAATACTACTCATGACATTATCCAGCGTTTTCGTATGGTTAAAGGTCTCCGTAGAAACATCCCGTGCTCTAGAAATCAAAAACGACGACCTACCAGGTATGATTTATTACAACCAGCTATTAGATATCGGCCATCGACTAGAGGCTTCAGCACTTGAATATGCCAATGGCGATTCAAGTAAAAAACTTCAATTCGAACGTTTATTTGAAGCTTTTAAGGAAACGCATAAAACACTCTACATTTACGAATCAAGCAAAGCATCTGACCGTGAAAAAATGTCTGAAATCATGCGTTTAATATCTCAATACCAAAAACGTATTAACGACGATCTTTTCGCTAAAAATACAAGTACTGAAATAAGTCGTCGAGCGTTAAAAATTGCTGATGAAACATATCTTCAACCGTTGAATAAAATCTTAACGGTATCAGCAAACGAAGAAAGAGATGATGCAACAAGGTCTCTTGATAATTTAGTTGATGGCTTGAACTCAACACTTTTTATTATAATTATCATTTGTATACTTGCGGCCGCAATTGGTGCGATAGTGGCTTATTCGTTGAATAAATCCATTATTAATCGGTTAAATCAGGTCCTAGAAATTGCCGAGCGAGTCAGTAATGGAGATATTTCCCAGCCTGATATTGTTCACCAAAGTAAAGATGAAATCGACAGCCTGGCGTCTTCAACGAATAAGATGGCGGCATCGTTAAACAATCTACTCAGAGAAATCAGTAAAGTGGTTGGTGAGGTTCGTGCATCTAGCCAAAACATTGCTGTAACCAATAACCAAATTGCTGTACGAAGCCAATCGTCCTCAGATCAATCAACACAAGTAGCTACTGCAATTGAAGAAATGAGTGCGACCGTTTCAGAGGTAGCGACACAAAGCCAAGTAGCAGCAGGCCATGCCGAGCAGGCAAAAAAGCTTGCCATACAAGGTGGAGGTTCGGTAGGTGAAACTATTGAAAAAATCCGAGCAGCCTCGAAAGATGTTCAAAATACTGCCAGCAACGTAACGAACCTAGGGGAGCTAAGTAGTCAAATCGGCAATGTGATCGGTGTTATTGGCAGCATTGCAGAACAAACTAATTTACTGGCTCTCAACGCAGCAATTGAAGCTGCAAGGGCAGGTGAACAAGGCCGAGGGTTTGCTGTGGTAGCTGATGAAGTTAGGACATTAGCAGAACGGACGTCAAAGGCGACTGAAGAAGTGGTATCAACAGTTCAGTCTATACAATTACAAACCGAACATGCTGTTACGTCGATGCAAAGTAGCGTCAACCAAGTTGAGCAAAGTGTCTTGATGGCTGAAGAAGCAGGCTCGCAACTTGAAGAAATTGTCAAAAGTGCATCGGAAATCGCGACCATGATCCAATCCATTGCAACAGCAACAGAGGAACAATCGGTGGTTGCAAGTGAAATGGCACGTGATGTTTCGCATATTGAAGAATCTAGTCGCAGCTCTTTGCAAGACACTCAAATTGCTGCGCACTCAGGTGAAGAACTTAGCGAGCAAGCAAGCGCGCTGGCACAATTGATCCAAAAATTTACCTTACGCGCTTAACCTAGCGCTTTATTTCTCTTTTTAGTCCTGACTTTGCTGCATCATTCAACTCTTGCTTAGCTTGTTAAGCAAGAGTTGAGCGCTAATACCAATTGTATTAAGTAAATAAGTAATAACTCACGCTTAAGCATCATTTTGGTTACATTAAAAATACATAACATCGTAACACAAGCTCATTTTTAAACCTTTTAATTGACCTTCCATTTTCAGATGTTACTTTTTCAAACCATTTTGTAACTTGTTAGGAGGTAACTTTTTCAATAAGGGTCAATCATGTTGAAGCTGAAAAATGCCAAAGAAGGTAAATTTAATCACCAAAAGGGACGGTAACAGCATCAAGAACAAAAAAAATTCAAATTAGAGAAAAATAATGAAAAAACTCACCTTGGCACTCAGTGTGTCATTAGGACTAAGTTCGCTTCTGATCTCACAAAAATCATTAGCAAATAATTTACAAGGTCCCTGTTTTGATTACGCGTCACGTACCAGCAGTACCTCCACCACCGTCGATTATCAAAGTGGCGCACTGTCTCTGGCAAACAACTTTGCAGGATTAGCTTTTGAAAGCAGCCCTGCTTTAAGCGTAGTCTATCCGTTACTTCACGACACGATAATGGACTCTATGAACGAAGAGTCTATTAACGGTGCGGACCCAACATTGGCTGGCTGCTTATCCCACTTCGAAGCGCGTATATCGAATCTGGAAGTCAGTCAGCTAACAGGACCATTAAATGATATTCAGCATCTTATGAAGTCAGCACATAGAGATGCCACTTCGGACCTAAAAGGGTTACATTATAGTCTTGCCGAGAAATATAGCAAGATGGCAGATGACCTTGCGACTGTGATCCAGAACCAGTTCAAACAGATAGACACAGGTTCTGTCTCCAAAACCACATTTGATACCCTCACTAGAAGTGTTATCCCAGGCTTTGTTAGTGCGATGCAAATGACCTTTTTGCACCGAGCAGAATTCGACAATATGTGCGCGAACTTGGATACACCGCCTTATTGGCATAATCTCAGTGACGATGGACTCGTTCCTTATACTACTTTATATGATATTCGCTCTGGTGATCAGTACCTTACCGACCTGTTTACCCGACCGGAAGAGAGCAGTGCAAACAATGCTTCTTGTACTTTAGGTTATGCAACCTTCTTCGACTTCATGAGTTTAAAAGACGGCAACTGGGGTGAGGCTTTGCGTCAGATTGGCCTTGAAGTCGTGCCCAATAGCCGAAATCCAAGCCTGATTTCTGTGAGCCTAAATTTTGAAGACTCTAAACTGATCCAGTACCGAGAAGCCTTTATCTCACCATGTCGTCATAACTCTTACACTGATGACTACGACAACTATTCAATGAATGGCTCTCATTGTGATAGTAACTACAACTCTCGTATCAGTCAGATCCGCAACCCTTCCTTTTTAGATCAAACATCCCGACATGTGGATGTGAAGGAAGTGATGTACAACCTTGCACATGTAATAGACTCATGGGACCTCAATAACCTGATCATGACTCGCAATGAGTTGACGAGCAACGCGGGAGCTATTGATTTTCACAATGCCCTTCGTCTAAAACATGGTGCATCCAACCTTTGTGTAGACCAGCAATCTAAAGTGCGTAGCGTTTGTACCTATGGTGCCAGCCACTTCGTATTTGAACCTTTTAATGACGGTTATTCAATCCAACGTGCTGAAGATAACCGTTACCTTAAAGACAAGGGCGGCGATTCTGGCTTTCAGATATATTCGGATCGAGGTAGTGACGCAACTTGGCACCTCAGCTCAGTCAATAGACAAGGCCGTTATGAACTAAAAAATAAGTCCACTGGCCGGTGCTTGACTGTCTCTGGGGAGTCGCTGTCCGTCGGTGGCTGTAATGGAGCTCAGTGGGAGATCAACGGCAGCCACGTACCGACAAACAACGCGCTGGTTCGTCTGCGTGACACCAGTAACAATACCTGCGCTAGCAAAGACTGTAATGCAAACAGCTACGAGCTGAGGCTTACTCATTTAGATGATGGCTATAAAATTGCCCGTTTTACCGACGGCAAACATTTAAGAAGCCAGAATAACATCGGCTTTTCTAATGCCCGGCTATATCGTGTTATCACACCGGGCTCCCCTTTTGGGCCTGCAGAAACCATTACTGAGCCTGCTGCAGTGTGGTATATCTATGACACCAACGGAGACAATAAATTTGCGCTACGCAATAAAGATACCAAGCAGTGTCTAGCAACAAACAATGGTAGCCTAATCAATATCAACTGTAGTGATAACAGCGAGACTTGGGCATTTGACCGCAAAGCACCACCGCTAGGTCGCCACCTCAAGCTGGGTCAAAATGGTATGTGCTTGTGGTCAGTTGGCTACATAGGCTCTAAAATGTCATACGGTTTATCGGCTGGCTGCGAGCAGAGCATGAAACGCGTCACGCTTGAAGGTATGCAAGGGGGTTACTTGATCCATGATCCACTAGATGGGCATTATCTGACAGATCCGGGCGCCGCAGAGTACGACCATTTTGGCCTAACTGCACCGACAGAACCAAGTAACAATTCAATCTGGGATTTTATTGGCCCCTATGACAACGATAAATATCAGATCCGCAACCGCATTACAGGTAAGTGCCTCAGCTCTAAATACCTTAATCAGTATACCAACAGCGCTATGGTGATTAGCTGTGCGGAAGAAGAAACTAAGTCTTGGGAATTTAATACCCAGTGATGTTACAGCGAGACATATTTATTAATCGGCTTAATTAACAAGACTATTTCTAGGTAAGGAAACCTGGCTATAAAACTGCTACGCCTCTTGCCTGCACTAAACGTACAGGCAAGGCGAAATCTTATTTATTAAATAGATTTTTAAAGTGGTGGAGGCCGGGTTTCACCTTCAAATAAAACGTCTTTAAAGCAGAATAGATATTGCTTGCAAACACATCGAATATAGCCCTTACGCATCTGTTAGGGCTTTTTCGTTGTTTATACCAGTTACATGATCGCACAACTAATTTGGGGAGGCGCAGTATTAGTTGTTAGGCCTTCATTGGTAACAAAAGCCCAACTCAAAAGTCGGCTATTTTGAGACCAGAACAACTTAATTCAGTTACGCGTATATACGCTCAGCAACGGGAACTTGTTCTCACCGAAAGCTAATGTAAGTGAAAGCGTTTCCCCGCCATCAAAGTTTTCAGAGAGTTTCATTGGCGCGATCCGTTGACCATTTGCCGTCAGTGCCAATAGATGTTTATGTGTTAACGTGCGGCGGCCACTTGATTGGTTCTTGAGTGTAACCACAGCCCAGCGCTCACCGCTTTCATTACTCATCAACACCGCGTTAAGTACTTTGAAGTCACTACTATCTGGATAGATATTTGCGTCATTCGCAAACGCTAATGCCATGTTGTTGGGCACTACATTATCAATCGTTAACGCTTCTTCAGCTGCCTTTGTATTCATAGCCAACATAAGTAACCAAAGTCCAGCTATTATCCATTTAGACATTTGTTCACCCTTCTAGTTTCCTTTGATTGACTTAGTATGCCTCCTATTTGAACACACTACAATTCGGATACTATCTGAAACGAAAACCAAAAAGATAAACCGACTTATTTATGCTAGCCTCTTGTCAGTCCGCCTTCTGCTTGGTGGCAAGAACTTAACGTAACATAGGCTTATATCTCCTTGGTTTACAAATAATTATGACGTGTTGGAGCTAGTTACCTTCTATCTAACTTTGCGATAATTTTCTCTGCAAGTAATGTGGCTGATGCAGGGTTTTGTCCGGTAATTAACTGTCCATCTTCGATTACATTGGTCTGCCATGCAGCTGCTGAAGAGTAAATACCGCCACGCTCGATAAGCCGGTTTTGCAATAGAAATGGGACAATATCCGTTGTCCCTAAATCACTTTCCTCTTGATTGCTAAACCCTGTAACCCGCTTACCTTTAACTAAATAGTCTCCGTTCGCAAGCTTAACATTCGTGATCGCTGCTACACCATGACAAACAGCAGCAAGTACTCCATTTTTATTTAAAATATCGGAAGCGACACGCGCAACATCACGATTGTCAGGGAAATCCCACATAGGCCCAGATCCGCCACTAAAAATTACCGCATCATAATCATTTGCATCTATTTTATTTAGTGGAATGGTATTTATCACCTTATTAATCAACTCTGCGTCATTTAAAAAAACTTGATGATAACTATCAGGCTCTGTCAGTGCTCTCGCATCTATTGGGGCAAAACCGCCTTTGATGCTTGCAATATCAACTTTGATGTTGGCCTTTTTTAGACGGTAATACGGATGCGTTAGCTCAGGGAGCCAAAACCCTGTTTTTCGACCAGTATCTCCTAGTTGGTCGTGGCTGGTAAGAACAATTAATACACGGTGGTCATCCGATGTTTTTGCCAATGGGGGAAAAGAAAAAGTAGCTAAAATAAAAATTAAAAATAACCGTTTAATCATGAGTAAATCACCTTAATTGTGTAAAGTGACTACAATGTATCGCGCCTCAACGCTTGCTTCATTTACATAGGTTGATTATGGCTTAGAAGTTGAAGCAACTTGCTTCGCATCGGTGGGTTCAGCTTTGACACCGTCATAAATAACCAAGCCCGTTGTCTTGCCAATCGAACAATATTGCTTTGGCGATCAATTTTTGTTTCGGAATAACAACGGCTAGAAAGCGAGTTGTTATTCCGTGCTCAATGCAGCTACTCAATAAAGATGCTAATTACAGCAATTATAAGGTTTCTTCTAACCACTTGAAGAATTCACGCTGCCATACTATCCCATTTTGCGGTGTCAGTACCCAGTGGTTTTCTTCAGGGAAATAAAGGAAACGACTCTTCAAGCCACGAAGTTTTGCGGCTTGGAAAGCTTGCATCCCTTGGCTCAGCGGTACACGGTAGTCTTTACCACCATGGATCACGAACATCGGCGCATCCCACTTATCCACATAGCTGATTGGGTTAAACTGATTGTATGCTTTGCTAATGGCCGCATTGTTTTGCTCCCAGTACGCGCCACCCAATTCGTTGTTCACAAAGAACATTTCTTCGGTTGTGCCGTACATACTGCGCAAATCAAAAATGCCGCAGTGCGCGATAAAGGTTTTAAAACGACCATCGTGGTTACCAGCTAAGTAAAACGCAGAGTAACCACCAAAGCTGGCACCAACTGCCGCGATACGTTTGTTGTCAACATATGACTCTTTCGCAACATCGTCGATTGCATCAAGGTAGTCCTGCATCGCCTTACCACCCCAGTCTTGGCTGATATCTTTGTTCCACTTCACGCCGTGCCCTGGCATACCACGACGGTTTGGCGCAACCACAATATACCCTTGTGAAGCCATCACTTGGAAGTTCCAGCGGAAGGAGTAAAACTGTGATAACGGTGCTTGTGGGCCACCTTGAAGATATAATAGCGTTGGATATTGCTTGCGTTTATCAAAATTAGGCGGGTAAATAACCCAAGTTAGCATGTCTTCGCCGTCTTTTGTCTTCACCATTCGTTTTTCAACGTGAGGTAAATCCAAATCAGCATAAAGCGCTTCATTCACATTTGTCAGCGCAACAAGCTTTTTGCTATTCAGATCAAAGCGGAAGATCTCTTTTGCTTGATTCATGCTATTGCGAGTAACAACTAACTGATCGTCTAGAGCCGCTACAATGCTATTAACATCAAACATACCCTTGGTTAGCTGTTTAATTTTTGGTTTGGCTTTGGTTTTGGTGTTCACCGCTACTTGAAATAGCTGGATTGTGCCGTCAACTGGTGCAATAAAATAAATATGCTTACCATCATGACCCCATTCAAAACTGCTAACCGTGCCGTCCCAATGCGCAGTTAGATTGATTTCTCTGTCACCCTGCTTAACGATGATGTCATTTTTATCCGCCTCGTTACCGGGCTCATCCATACGTAAGAAAGCCAGCAGCCCTGTGGATGAGAACTCTGGGCTTTTATCATAACCCAAGTTTTGCTCGGTTAGATTGGTGGTTTTCTTACTGGCTAAGTTATAACGATAAATATCCGTGTTGGTGCTGCTCGCATATTCTGCGCCAGTCAGCTTTTTACTAACGTAGTAGATATTTTCACCTTTTGGACCCCAAACATAGTCGCTTGAACCACCAAATGGTGACGTCGGACTATCAAAAGGCATCCCTTTCATGATGTCGACTTTTTCTTCTGTGATTAGATCCTGATAAAACACATGCTTAACACTGCCGTCTTTCCAGGTATCCCAATGGCGGTAGTTTAAATCATCAAACACGTAAGCATTGGCTTTCGTAAGCGCTTTATGTCTATCCGTGGCCAGCACAGCTTCAACATTTACAGTATCATGAAATAGTTTTTTGCTGCCATCAGGCGAAATATTATCGTCTGACAATATCCCTTGATACGCGCTTATAAGTCGAGACGCCCCACCCTTTAACGGCACTTGATAGACTTTGCTATCAAAGTCATCATTTTCAACGTTTGGCGTCGTAACTCTATAAATCACATGGGTGTTGTCTTTAGATAATCCAAGCGCACTCACGCGCTTTACTTGCAAAAGCTTGTCAGGAGTCATTACCTCTTTGGCAACCAACCCAAAACTTGGTGCTAATCCTAAGCTAGCACATAAAAGAATTCGCAACATCGCGAAATGCCTCCAATAATCAAATCTCACCTAGACTACATAAACCCGACAGAACTTAAAAGCATTCGCGATAAGATACTTTCTTCTCTAGTGCAAGTCGCGAGCAAGTAGCAGAAGTTGCTCAAAATAAATTTACGTTGTGCTGTAAGTTGGCAATTCTGTACTTTCTAGGTGTTTGGTTGAACAATTTCTTAAACGCTTGCACAAACGCAGAGTCAGAAGCGTATCCCAACTCGATAGCAATTTCTTGTATGCTCTTTTGCGACTCTAACAATTGCAAAGATAAAACTAACCTTACATTTTGTCTCCACCGTGAAAATGATTGAGAAAACTCCCTCGAGCACAATCGCGACAAAGTGCGCTCAGAAGCGCCCACTTTTGTTGCCCACTCCTTTAACGTAAATGGCAGATCCGGTTGCTCTTTAAGCTGTAAGAAGATGGATAAAAGGCGTTTATCGGTAGGTATGAGTAGGGGTATTTCATAACGGTTTGCGATCTCGATCTGATCTCGCAATACGGTTAGCAAATGTGTGATATTGGACTCTGCTTGAGTGAGCGTCTCGTTTTCAAATAGAAGCAGTATTAATGCTTTTATAAATGGCGTTACCAGACAGGATTTTGGTTTGTCTCCATACTGAACATATTTGTCGGGATTAAGATAAATCGCCAAAAACTGTGTATCTGTAATCGCTATGGATTTATGCACTGTATTTGCGGGTATGTAGAGCATACCATTGTGAGGTACGATCCCGCTTTTATCCCCGATACTTGATTGCAGCAGCCCCTGCAAAGGAAACACAATTTGATGCCACGAATGTGAGTGAAAGTCATCAATATAGCCAGAAGCCATATTAATCGTTTTAGTTACGATTTGTTTATCTGGAGAACCTTTGATGAGGTCATTAGCTTGCATCTTGGCGACTTATCAACATTAAACGTCTGTTAGTATAAATTACGCCATCCGAATTTAATATACCATCTACAGCCTATCGCAAATTAAAAGGCACAAAGATGCATATTCACTTTATCGTTCATGAACATTTTGAAGCGCCCGGCGCCTATGAATCTTGGGCAAATAAACACGGCCATACCATTACCTACTCGCGAGTTTATCAAGGAGAACCGCTCCCAAAAAGTATCGAAGGCTTAGATTTCTTGATTGTCATGGGAGGACCTCAAGATCCGTCGACAACTATTGAGCAATGCCCGCACTTCGATGCAAAAGGTGAGCAAGAAGTCATCTTGAACTCGATTACCGCCGGAAAAGTTGTGCTTGGCATATGCCTAGGGTCGCAACTCATTGGTGAAGCGTTAGGTGCAACATTTGAACCTAGCCCTGAACGTGAAATCGGAAAGTACCCGATAACCTTGACGGAAGCAGGGATGACACACCCACTATTTAGTCATTTTGGAAAAGTGTTGGATGTCGGTCACTGGCATAATGATATGCCAGGGCTCACCAATGGTTCACAAGTGATTGCATATAGCGACGGGTGCCCAAGGCAAATTGTCGGCTACCGCGACCTAGTATACGGTTTTCAGTGCCATATGGAATTTACCAAAGATATCGTCGCATTACTGATTGAAAATGACGATCTCAATGACGCTTTACTGTATCGATTTGTAGATGAGCCAGAAGTTTTACTGAGTCATAACTATGACGAAATGAACCAAAAACTGTATGATTTTTTAGATAAGTTAGAAAGCTTCTATAAATCACAGCCCTGAGTGTTAATCATATTATTTAACCTGAGGTTTGGGACTTGGGGCTAACTCAAATACCCACCATAATTCGCATCTATATTATGGTGGGTGTCCTTTATCTGTACTTATAAAATATAATTGCTTATCCAGCCAAATTTAGGTGTAATGAGCACATAATAAACACTGAGCGATGCAGGGAAAGCTTAATTAATAATAGATTAGCTGTTCAAACTAGCAAAGAGCGCTAAAGCCTCCAAAAAGCCTATTTTTTCTAAGTAAGCCCACAGCATAAACGACACCAACTCTGACGCACCGAGCAGGTAGCGGCTCAGTCCGACCAGCGATTATGCAACACAAACTGCGTGTCGCATAAATACTAAAATGTTATACAACTACGGATAGCCCAGAGTATGCCCAATCCATTTATTCCTGAATCGTTTAAGCCTCCGACGTTCTTTGATAGTGAAAATTTTCACTTCAGAGTGCTTGAAGAAGAAGTTGCTGAGTTAGACTTTGAAGCAGTAATGTCCAGTCAAAAAAGACTACAAGGAATATTTGGCCCTGAAACTGAGTGGCCTAAAGTTAATATGACCCTCGAAGAAAATATAGAAAGCTTAAAAATTCATAAACAAGAATTTGAATCAAGGGATGCTTTTGCATATTCCATATTTAACAATTCAAAGGAAAAATGCCTAGGCTCTGTTTATATAGATCCAAGCCGATCACTAAATTATGACTGCGAAGTCTACTTGTGGATTCGAGATGATAGTATTGCGTTAGAAAAAATACTTTATCAGACTGTCTTAAATTGGCTTCAATCAGTGTGGCCTTTCTCAAAAATAGCATTACCGGGCAAGTCGATTTCATGGAAAGATTGGACTCATGAGTTAAAAGCTGTATAACAAGCCAATCGAGCACTAACACAGACCCCCATCACAATTTGCATCTATATTATGACGGGTGTCTGCTATTCGCTATAACCGTTAAAAATAAATGGAAACATAGTATTGGCACGTTACTTCCACCCTAGTACTATATTTTCAATATTACCGAACACCTAGCTACAACAGGCCCGAAATAGAATTTACTAAACCTTGGACTAGCCTAGGTCGAGCCTCAACGAATTCCAGATTTACTTTATTCGCTGTAGATACGATCCGTGTTTGATACTTTTTACGGTCAGTCACTTCGTTTGAAGTCACCGATTTATAGCCTGAGTTACCTTGCTTTAGCTTAGCTCTATTTCCTTCTTGTACTTCAACACCAGATTTCGCGCGCTCAGAAACCTGTAAGTCAGTAACAATATTAAAATAAACGTCTTCCACCATTGCATCAGCAACAAAGCCTGCAGCTGCACCAAGCAAGCCTGCAGCTGCTTGTCCTCGACCACTACCAAACTGAACACCAACAATAGCACCCGCTACAGCCCCACCATAGCCTTGGGCTAAAATTCCTCGATTTTCATCAGCGGTCGTTCTGCCGGCTTTGAGAATATTCGCTTGGATCCAAAAGTGCGCTGTATCTGGGTCATTAACAACCTTGTAGCCTTTTGAAAGTAATGCAGTTTGTATCTCGTTAGCGATGACTAAATCCTGCTTATCCGATGTATTTCTGAGTTGTAAAAACACTGTACGCTTGTCTTGACTGACTGGGTCAAGAAATATAGAGTCGCTCATTTTAGTTTCAACTCTTAAATCTCGCTTTTTCACCGCAGTGTGCATCGCATTACAACCAACTAATTGCATCACTAGAAAAAATGAGCATAGCGTAAAAATCAATTTCCAAGCACCGAATTTAGGTGTCGAAATAAAATGTTGTGATATAGTGCCGTGTTCCATGTCCATAAACCCTTCATTTTTGTTAACACCTAGATAACTTATTCAATGAATCAATACTGAACAAGGTGGAAATTTCGACCCTGTTTCATGCAGACTTTTTCACGCATTCTTATTTTTCAAAGCAACTTGCTCTCGCTCAAATACATAAGGATGGTTATGGATCTGCATAAATGCATTCCTCTACGCACAACCCTAATTACGTTGTTAACAGGCGCTTTAGTCGCATGCGGTGGGGACTCAGATAACGATATAGATAAGCCAACAAACAGCCTACCGATTGCTCAAGCAGGAGAACATCAAACGGTCGATGAAAAGGCAACCGTCACGTTACGCGGTAGTGGCACGGATAACGATGGGGTGATTAAAAGCTATCAATGGCAACAACTGTCAGGCCCCCCTGTTTTGTTATCGGACCAAAGCAACGCAATTTCCTCATTCGTGGCTCCAGATGTCACAGAAAACGAGGAGTTAAGCTTCGAATTAACCGTTATTGATGATGAGGGAGGAAGTGCTACTGATCAGGTAGTTGTCACCGTAAACAACCTGAACAACATAACGGTTCAATTGCAAGTACCTCAGAGCATCGCGAAAGGATCGTGGGCACAATTAAAAGCGGATATATCGAGTGCCGTTGAAATTGACAGCATCGTATGGGAAGAATCAACAGATATAGTTCTTAACATTGATAATGATAAACCTGACTTTGCTTCACTAAAAATCCCTGAAGACTACACTGGAGATAACCTTGAGTTTACGGTCACAGTCTCAGATAAATCAGGCTACTCTACCTCTGCAAGCGCCCATGTGGCAGTTGCTGAAGCAATAGATTTTGTTGACTACACAGGTGATCATGACGAGCAACCGCTTGAAGATGCTGAAGTCATCGCGACATTAGACCCGAGCAGCGAATTGAAGCCAGCAACAAGAGGCGTTGACGGTTACACGACCTTCATCGTTGATGGCCAATCGGGAGTAGAAATTACCCCGGAGATGGGTAGACTCACAATCACCGCAGGTGCGTTAAGCGACATACAAGTCGGTGATATTATAGTCGGTGTCACCGCTGATGATGATACCGGGTTTATGCGTGAGGTTCTTGATATTAATGGTAATGTTTTAACTACTTCCCATGCACCATTACACAAAGCTTTTCCAGATGCTGACGTTAAACTAGACCTTGTTATAACGAACCAAGCTGCAACACTTAATCAGTCGGTTTCAACTGCTAGTAATACGGTACAGTCAAGTGTAGATATTCCTATCTTAACGTTCTCAAGAACACTGCAGCAAAAACTAAGCCCTGAGGTCACGTCAGTTGTAGAACTCGAGATGAACTCAAGCGCTACAATTGGGATAGAGTTTTCAATTATTCGAGGTGAAGTAACTCACTTTTCTACAATTGCTCAAGCAGATTATCTAACTAAGACCTACCTTAATGCTGACTATGAATATCAAGGCAGTCTGAGCAAAAGCAAAGTATTCAACCCTATAGTCAACAAAAACGTAAAGCTGTTTGTTGGACCAATACCTTTGTTTTTGAACGTTAAACTACATCCGCAACTAGGTGCTTACTTGGGCGTCGCAGGTGAAGCCCATTTAAAAATGGGTATTAGTGCTTCAGGAGAGTATAAAACCGGATTCAAATATCAAAACGACAAACTGAGCCCAGTTAACAGCTTTGTACCCGTCATATCTCAAATTGGACCTGAATACCAACTATCAGGTGAAACATCAGCAAAAGTAGAAGCCGAACTACAGTTTATGCTTTCTGCTTATGAGTTATCTGTCGCATTACCTTTTGGTAATAAAATAGAGTTAGATGGCCCAGGAGCAGGATTAGCAATGGGGCCATATGCTGAATATATCGCAACTGCAGTACTTAACAATACACAACAGACAGTCAAATGCAGCTTAGCGCTATCATTAGGTTTAGGTGTTGATGCCAATTTAGATTATGGATTTGTTGGAGATATTCTTGGCTTAACCAACGAAGAAAAAAACAAAAATATTCCTCTTTACGATTTTAATCGACCAATTTGGAGCTCTGAAGTTTGCCCATTTGAGACTCAATTCAATACGCTTACAGGTGCTATTTCCGATGTTGACGGCAGCCCCATAACGGGTGCTGATGTTTCACTAACAAGCGTTAGCACTGGGCTTTCTCAACAATTATCATCCGATACCAGTGGCGCCTTTAGTTCTTCACCACTCGCGGTTGGTGATTATCATGTCATCGCTTCTAAATCGGGTTTTCAACCAGAGCGCATTACAATCACCGTTACCGAGGACACCAACCAACCAGTTCAATTAATTCTGCTCAGTGGTGAGCCCGTAGATGATAGCAACCCAATTGACGACAACCTAGGCAACCCGCGCAAACAAGCTCGTGTCACAGGAGACCCAAATTTACGTACGTTTGACGGCTTAAACTATGGATTTAATGGTGTTGGTGAGTATATCTTAGCCAAGTCCAATATCGACTCTTTTGAGATTCAGGGCCGTTATGTCGCAGTCCCTGGCAATCAACATGTGTCTTTCAATGCCGCTGTCGCCGCAAATGTAGCAGGAATAAGAGTCACCTTTTACCCAAATGATGAAGGCCTTGCCGTGCTTATTGATGGTCAATTACAAACATTGAATAACGGTGCTCGTGAGCTTCCTAATCAAGCAAGTATCTTTAAACAAAATAATCGTCATTACGAAATAACTTGGCCAGACACCTCATTACTAAAGGTGTATAGACGGGGTGAGTTTGTCGAGACAGAAGTGCTTTTACCAAACTCTCGTGCGGGCAGCGTTAATGGATTACTTGGATACTTTGATGGCAACGTCGACAATGACTTAACGGATGCTAACGGCAAGCAAATTGAAGACAAAGGTAACTTTAATCAACTTTATGATATTTATGGTAATAGTTGGCGTGTAACATCCGAATCCTCTTTGTTCGACTACTTCAATGATGAGACTCCTGAAAGCTTCGTTGACCTTAACTTTCCACGGACATTGTTAACTCAAGCGAGGTTAGAGGCACAAATTGGTAGTGCGGAATATCAACGGGTTAAAGAAGTGTGCCAAAAGTATGTAAGCATAAAAAGCAGGCTTGAAGCATGCATCATAGATGTTGCTTTAACAGGAAACGAAAGCGATTTAAGCGCTTATCGCGCAATTTCCGAGCCAACATCTGAGTTAACATTAAAAGTTCCACCACAAATCACAGTATTGTCTCCAACACCTGGCGCAATTTTGAGTAGTAACATCTTAATAGAAGGCAAGATTGAAACAGTTCAATCAAGTATCGCCAAATTATTTATTTCTATAAATGGAGAGGCTAAAAGAGACATTAGCTTTGCGCTTAATAGTGGCAGTTTCGCACTCACTCAACCAGCGGAGTCTTTTGTTCAAGGTGAAAACAACATTATACTCTTTGCGACAGATAGTAAGGGGAGCCGAGCTAATTCAATTATTGGCTTTACGTTTGACAGTAACGTCGCACCTGCAGCTGGTGGAGATTTAATTGTATTCAATGATGTCAATATTCTAGATAATGAACGGATTTACAAAGCTGATAACACACAGTTTGCGAAAAACCTAGCCAGTTTTTCAGGAAACAGCCTCCGTGCCCGAGGTTCTAAAATAGTCCTAGATCGATCTCATGATTCTCGCTGCAGTTGGTCATGCCAATCTATTAATTACCTGTACAGTACTTGGGAAGATTTAGGCTTTGAAGTTATTACATATCAGTCTCTAGAAGATTGGGATCTTGATGACCCACAAATAAAACTTATCGTACTCTGGACTCCACTTAACTCATATTCTCCGGATGAAGTCAGTCGCTTAAAACAATTTGCTGCGCAGGGGGGAAGAATTGTATTTGTCGGTGAGCACGAGCTGTTCTATGGACTAAAAGGCATTGAAGTTGAAAACAACTTCCTTATCAGTATGGGGGCATTTATGCGTAACATTGGAAAAGATGTATACGGCGGCGACCACTATTTTGATGTCAGTGAAGATAACCAACATCAAACAGTTCAGAATGTAGAAACTTTAGTGTTCAACAGAGTATCACTACTCTCTCTCGGTCCAAACGACTACCCCTTGGTGAAGAGTGCCGATGGTTTAGACGTAATCGCAGGAGTTGCACGTATTGATATCAATAATCAACCCAATGAACGCCAACAGTATTACTTTATGCTACACCAGAGTAATAAGCCCAAAAACCCGCCATCACCTATCGTAAGTGATCGCTCAACAAACTAAAAATAAAGCAGGCCCACTCATGCACAATTTGATGAGTGGGCCATAAAATCTAGCCCGAGTTGACTTAATTAGAGACCACAACTAAACCACCTGACGTTAATAAACCAGAATAACAGGGCTAAATTAAACTTGGCTGTTGTATGTGTGTCACACTCGGCGGTTCAACAGCAACTTAATATCTTAAATCTAATTACGATAGCGGACGTTCGCCTAACTCGTATTTGGACAGAAATGAGCTATGTCGTCGGCTATATTAGGTGAATTTCGCATAAGAATTCTATGGACTAACGCCCTACTATCAGGCAGATAAAGCTTGGCTAAAATTGTGTAGCTAAGCGGAGCCAAACAAGCTGTTAGCAGTCCCGAATTGAGAGACTTGCTAGAGTATTTTTAACCAAAGCTTAATGTTCCGATAACAGCCGTTCCAGAAGCTATTATGAAACCGAACGAGGTATTTGTTAACTTACCAGCTTTTTTGGCTCTATCAGAATCGTTTGAGAAAAGGTATAAAGGCAAAGAAATAATTAAAATCAAAGTTGAAATTGCTAATGAAAATATTGAAATAGCCATAGCAAGTTCAAATACTTGTTGATTGTTAACTTCTTGTATATCAACGAGGCACCCGACACATTCATTCAAAAACTTATCAAGTTCATTTTCCTGAGATAATGAATATAAGAAACCGAAAACGATTATTACTAATAAAAGAATAGTACCGAACTGCCAAGATGGCCTAATCCCAGTAAGATCTTTAATATTTCTCAAAATTTGAACTCCTTCCCAAATACTCTAACGCCAAAAGAATCGGCAGTGAAACCGGCCGGTTGCTTTTCTTGATACCTATTGAACCTTCACCCCGAAGTTTAGCGAACAGTTAAACTTCAAGACGAACAAACCAAAAGGAGAAAGCTCAATGAAATTCTATACTACTTTTCATAAATATTATTGTGGAATTGACCTCCATGCATGCATTGTTGGTATTGGGTAGTGATTTATGTGCTGAGCATGATATTGATTTTGTGCTTGGTCATGCGCTTTGCATGAAAGCTATTCACGGTGGTAAAGCCAAAAACGATAAGATTGACTCTTATAAAATCGCTAGTCTATTGCGTGGTGGCAACTTCCCGCTGGCTTACAGATATGAAATACTAGCGTTAAATCAACTAAAGTAGTGCCCTAGCGAATAAAGCAATTTATCTTTTGGAACATTTCCATGCTTTTTTCTAAATTTATCAATTACTTTTGCAGCGTAGCGATAGGTTATTCCAATATGATCTTCAATTTGCTTCATCGGTTTCCCCGAAACCAAGTATCGCATCACTTGACGCTCTGTATCGCTCATTTTTATATAATTGTCGTATAACTCAGCAACTAAGTTTGGATCTGAGAAAATTTTGCTGTTCAACGCTGAGCAAAATAATCCGATTTGTTCTTCATTTTCCTGTACGAGGTGATTAAAGTCTTTATCACTTAAATTGCTATACAAAGTAACACAAGCGTAGCCTCTGTGGTCGCACATGAGCGGGACGACAAAACCGTTATTGAGACCAAATTCGTTTTTTGCATGGGTCAAGGTAGCAACTTGTAACTCTGTGGGGTTGAAACCATGTAGGTCCCGCCACCAGTTTATTGGATCTCGATGACCAGCAAGTATTTTAGCTACGAAGATATCTGTCTCAGGCTTAAAAATTTCATTTTCTTGATAGTACTTTAAATAATCCAGAGGGGCGTTTTCGGTGGCGAGTATGATAGGCATTTGGTTCAAGTGTTTAACAAATTCATGGCTTGGCAAAAAACCATAAATTGCGCTATCAAATCCGATATGTGAGATGGCACGATAAAAACTTGCAGTGTATTCTGCTTGATTCGAAGCATTCAACAAATCGACTAGATCTTGATAGCGCATTTTTATTTTCCTACTTTTTAGCTACGATTAAATTCATTGCACCATGAAAGTGAGTGCAATCTCTGTTTGTTACAGACAGTCCAGCTTGTTCTAGCCAACCTTCAACTTTATCTAAAGTATAAAAAGAATGTTGGTATTGTGTGACAAATTGTAAGTTCAATCTCTTAAAATCTGCAACAGCAGGATTGTCTCTAAATTGCGCTTCATACAACTCAATCATCATTTCCATGTGAGATTTTGTCATGTTTTCATTGGGGTTTGCGATAATTAACAGACCACCCGGAGCAAGTAAGTTATAGCAGTGTTTAAAAACCAAAGACGGATTATCCATCGCGTAAACACTGTTTATTAATGTAATCACGTCGTATTGATGCGTATTAACAAACTCTTCTAGTTGGACATGAAATGCTTGAAATCGCTGTGGTTCTTTCAGTCTCTGCAGATTGGCGTTGGCTTTTTGCACCATATCAAGAGACGTATCTACACCGTGATAAGTAGAAACTTCACCATTAACAAAAGCGGCTAAGTTTCCATTTCCACATCCAGCATCCAGAACAACTCCTGACAAAAGCGGAGCAATTGTATTATAAAGTTCGACTTGTGGTGGAGTAATAATAGAGTCAAATGCACTACTATATTCATCCCAATGAGATTTATTCATAATTTCCCTTTTAATTAGACAATCACTCTTATTAAAGCAAGATGATAAGTTTCGATTTAGGAAGCGAAGCCCCCTTTTCTTTATTTCTTTCGTTTCAACAACTAGAGCAGATATTTTCCTATCAACCCCAATATCATAGTTGCAATCATTTTTAATCAGTATAGCGTTAAATAACTTTTTATAAAAATCAACATTCCCTCTCAGGATAAAAAACAACCGCTCGAAACCCATCTGTTGTGCTTTATCTGATAATAGGCCATAAACCACTCTGGTAATTGCGACATCTTTACTCGATATACTAAGCTGGCCGACAACTGCATCCTTTTTAGGGTCAAAGCCATCGCTTAATGATGCCCTTACTTCTTTCCAAACATCTTCATCTTCATACGCGCTGCTCAATCCAAAAGTGGCTATTGGATTATGTGGAACTTGGCTTATATCACTAAGTAGGTATAGAGAAATCCCTTTACCTAAGATTTTATCTTTGGTAACTCTGATAGCCGGAAAGTTTTCCACATAGTTTTCTTTCAACGTTTTAACTGCGACATCAATATTATTAAAATTACATGCTTCAATTTTAAAAGACATAGTAAATTCCTCTCATTCTGTTTTTAAAGGAGAGGTAAAATCTGTCTGCAGCCAGAGTTCACCTTGCATCAGGCATTTGCTTGTTTGCCCGATAGACATAAGGTTAAGGCGATAATGGCAGATGCCAGAGGCCGATATTTGGCAAAATCACAAACCAATAAGCCATTTAATATCAATAAGTTAAAAACTTCGGAAAGAAATAGGAAATAGATTAGAAAAAGGAAGGTGCTACTTGTAGCATTTGATATAAAACGATTTCAAACTAGCTCAGTATTTTTACAAACGTCAATTACAGACAACCCACTCTGCCAGCTCTTTAGCCAGCAATCGGTTTGCTTGAAAGTTTTGCAGGTAAATATTGTAGTTCGATGTAATGGTTGAACTTAAACACCTTAAGCTGAAGGCTCGTGGTATTTGAGGGTGCTTCAATGAGCTATTGCTAACTCATCGAATAATGAACAAAAGTTCTCTCGATTTTCACTTCTGTTGATGGGGAGTATGCAGCAGCGCTGAGTGCGCTGCCCATTGGCTTAGTTGAAAGTTAGCCCAATAAACAAGCAACCCAGATTAGATAACACTACCATTGTTATTTGCTTTCACTTCAAGTTTTACCACCTCACCTAACTCTTCAAGCCACTTAGGCGAGTTAGAAACTCTGGAACTCAAGTAGTCAAGTAACTGAGCTTTCATCACTGTTGTTGCTTCATATTGAGTATGAAACTGTTGTTTTTTCAGCGCTTCAAGGTGGGAGTCCAGTGCATTTCTCAAAACATTAGGATCCAAATCTAAAGCTTCATTAAACAGAATAATGTATTTTTCTCTCGCTCTTTGAATATTATCTTGAGTATCACGGTAATTCTTGACCAAGTTAGCCTTTGGGTTTTCTTTTCTTGACAAATAGTTACCAAGGATCTCAAGCTGTTTCAAATCATTCGAAAGGTCCGCAGCAAGAGCTGAAAGGTTACTTACCAAAAGGCTGCTTTTTTCCACTAAGTCTTTGTTTACTCCAGCTTCGACAATCATCACGATATGTGACGGCTGCCCTTTCACATTTTTCAGCTTAATGTAAAACATTTCATTGTTTTCATAGACATCAGAGTCAGGAATAATAGGAATATTTATTGATTTTTGCACTTCACCAGGCTGGAACTGTAAAGCAATATCAAGAGCTCGATAGTCCTCAGCTGCTTTTGCAGTACCATCTTCTGTTATCAACTCAATCTGTTGTACTAAATCAATGTTGGTTGTTCGATGAAGAGTAACTTCCACGACAGCACTAGACTCTTGAACTTCAGTCTTCACACCAGAAAAAGTAATATTTTCATATTCTTTAGGAAAGAAATATGGATAAGACAGCGCTGCTAATGTTGATAAACAAAGTACCCAACTAAAGGAAGTAACAAACGAAAAATGCCAACGCGCAAACAGTAATGGCTGAGCACAAACACCACACTTGTTGGCATATGATTTAGTAAATAACTTATGCGCCCGAGCATTACTACAGTGTTCTATATTGCTGCAATAATATTGTGCTTTTATTGGTTTAATCGACATCTACATTACTCAAAGTATCATATCTATTTCTTGTGCTAGTGATTCAAGCTCACTCTCTAGCTGGTTTAGCATTTGCTGTTGTCGTGATTCGCTTGCCGCTTCTTGAAATTGTCTCAAGACCTCCTCTCGACTCAGACCGAGCCATGGGTAGCGTGTTTTCAGCTGGCTAATTTTTGTCTGATTAATACGCTCAAGACCTTTGTATGTTTCTATCTTACCCAGCAACGCATCATGGCTTGCAATTAAAGCGTTTAACTTCTCACTTTGTATTACTATCAACTGCGTTAGTTGTACCTTGTCACTTTCAAGCTCTTGATTTTCTTCTTCAATCGCATTCATTTGAGCTTCGATATCCACTACCCTTCGGTTTAGCTGTGCCTGTCGTTGCTTTGCTTTTTCTTCGCTCCATCCATACAGCCCACCAGTTGTTGGATCACCTGTCGTCTCACAACCTGATAGCAAAGACAAAAACAAGCAATATATAACCCGCTTCAGCATTAGTATAATTTCCGTCTATCTAATGAAGCTAGCTGGGCTTGCATGAGTTCTAGCTCGTTCTTTTCAGCAAGAAGTTGTTGAATAACCGTTTCACTATGTGAGGCTAATTGTACAGAAACTGTTTCTCTTTCTTGTGCCAGCACATCCTTTTGGTACTGAATTTCTTCAGTCAATATCTCGACTAACTTAGCTGACTTGGAAACCGCTTTAGACAAGCTATCTTTTTGCGTTTCTAAGCCACTATACTCAGCACTGCGTTTTTGAGACTCTGCCTCAATGCTTTCTAACTGAGCGGTATAACCTTCTATTTCCAAATGAATTTTTTCTCTTTCATTTTTTGCTGCGATAAGTTTCTCTTGTGCCCCTTTAATCACATCTTGCATATATAACTCAGTATTAGCGTAATCCTGCTTCTTCTTAACCACACTCTTGGTATAAAGATCACCGGCAACAGCACCAATCAATGCACCAATCATAGCGGCTTGCTTATTGTCACCTAACACCAAACCAAGCGCACCACCAATGAGCGCACCTGTCGATGCTCCCTCAGCTCGAGTTTTAGTGTCGTCAGTCATTGCACACCCGGATAGCAAAGCTGTCATGATTGAAGCAGCAACAAGGTTTTTCCTACTTTTCATCGTTCGTTTCCCACTGGTTATTGGATTTAGTAAGTACATCAGCTAATTCTTCGATATCGCTCGAGGCATGGCTGTTAGGGGCAGGTAGTAGCTCTTCTATGGTCGACTCTTTAGTATTTAAATGACGGTAATCATTTTCGATACGCTCTTTTTCTTCTAGTAAGTCCTCAAAATCATCGCTGTCGCGCAGGAAACTCAACCTTCTTTCTGTAACTTCGTCTGCCAGCTTTTGCTTTTCGTCTTTGCTTTGTTTTAAATCAACTAAACGCTGCTCTAAACGCATACTATCGACATCGGCAATTGATTTGAGCTTACGATCTCGACTATCAAGCTGCGCTTGGATCAGGCTTTCGTCTTTAATTTCTAGTCTTTCAATCAGTAGATCCATTCCTCGACTGCGCCTCAACAGAGCCGATACCTCACTGAGTAATTCATCTTGTAACTTTGCGTTATATTCACGTTTGTTTACCCAAAGCGTAATGGAAGGGATAAGTAATGTTGATGCCTTGAAAAGCCTAATAACTTCCTGTTTTATATCTTCTAGTTCATTCTCAATCGCCAATTTTTTACAGACTCTATCGTCATTCCCTTTAAGGGCTGTGTTGGTATGACGCTCAGGAGAATCGATTCGGTAACCAAAGTCCCATTTTTCAAACGTTTCCCAACTATGTTCACCACCGGCATCACTGACGACTAGACCGAGCACTTCAAATGCGCCACTGAATGAATACTCGGCACCAATCCCGTCTTGTCCACCAAAAAAATGCTTAAATTGGATTGGTATTTTTTTACCTCTTAGCTCTTCAAGCCTCATGGCATCTTCAGATTCAACTGCCATTAGTGACTTAATACTTACCACCAAGCCATGCTGTTCACTTAATCGTTTGCCAATTTCACCTTCAAGTTGAGGCCGAATTAATTCTTCAAACTGACTTAATGCTTTGTAATGATTAAACTTGTCATTCAACATCACTTCTTTGCAAATGTCGTGTACTAGTACTTTTATTCTGTCGAGAATTTGTGCTTGCGTTATCGCTAACAAATCAATCTGATTGTCGTTTTCACTACTTGCAAATAAGTGACGATATTTTTCAAACTCTCCTTCTTTCGCCTTAACTTCCATGCGAATATTTAACCTTACACGGCTACCAAACATCCCCGTTTTAAATGCGCCATCTTCTTTATCAAACGTGAGCATCAACCCATTCAATAACCTCAGCGGAGCAATGTTTGGTAATGTATGAAATGAATTAAGTTCATAACCAATTGCGGTAGCTTGTTGCTTAACACTATTTTTAACCTGATCGGAGATAGAGACGTCTTGACTCGTTGCCGTTTTGAAGTTGCTCAGCAAATCCATTTCAGATTTGCCCAAAATATGCTGACGGATTGCTCTATCAATACCCGCTTTCATGTGTGCTACCACCCCCTCGATATCGCTAATTTCAGACTTGCGATAGGCTTGGTAGTTATTCAATGTCATTTGACATTCGGACGTTACTTCTAAGCCCGTTTCTTTAATCTTGGTACTATATTTAAATTCGGCATATCGCTCTGGTGCGTTACGCAGTGTGAAGCCAATATTAAAATCCATTCCTTTTAATTCTTGCTGCATTTGCTCGCACACCGACGTGTTTAATTCACTGCTTTCTCCACGCTGTAGCTCTAGCTGATAAAACTCATCTAATAAGTTGCTATTTTGTGAGTCCAAACATTTCTTATACATTTTCGACATGCAGTGATGCAGGTGCTTATCTATTAAATTAAATAATCCTTTTTCCGGCGTACCGGACATACTTAAGATTTCGACTAACTTATGCGCTTCAGTTTGATCTGTAATTTTAAGCTGAAAAGTAGCATAAAACTCTAGTGCAATCTCACTTGCACCTTCATGCCATTCAAATGGAATTTTGCTAATGACGATTGGTTTTGTATGAGATTTAACAAAGAAATATTCATAATTTTTCTTATTAAATAAATCAGATAGCAAACCTTGCTTGGTTACGATTTGGTTGGTTTTCTTATTCCAAGTGACAACAAATCCCTCTCCATGAACTCTCGGATTGTGAAAGTTAGTATCGACTTTTCTGATTAAGTTGCTCAAATTAGAGACGCTTTCATGCATGGTAGGATTCTCTTCTAGGTTTTTTAAATTGTTTAATAGCTTCGCTTAACACGCCTTTTTTTAGCTTTAGTAGCATCCTCAGCTTTTTATCTGCTCTACAATCTCTGTACTGCGCTAACGCCTTATCTCGCTGAATTCTTAAATCCGCTTTAATTTGCTCGTACTGTTTTCTGGTGCAAGCAATGGCAAACAATTGATTCAATCGTTTGAATTTTTCATCCAACTCTGTAAGCATCATGTCGTAATGCTCATATGCGCTTTCATCGGTGACATATTGCGCTTGGATCAGCGTCTGTTTTATATAAATTGATGCAGTTAAAAATGCAGTGATATTTCTCTTCTTTAAACTTTCATTCAAACTAGGCATCGCGAGCAATTGGTAAATTAACTCTTCCGCTCCCTCTTCAAAAATTAACGTAATCAAGTAAGAGGTTGCCTTATCGTCAAGTTGATTATTTCCTTCTAACACACGGTGCATAAGACTAAAAACAAAAATTCTTACAATCATTAAAGTTAAAACACACTGTTCACTATCAGAAAGTATACTTTTTAGTATTTTTAATAAATGAGATGCATCACTATATAAATAGCCAGAAAAATAGTAACGAAGCACCGCAAAACTAGGGCACTTTTTACCCTTATCCAACCCAAGCTCATAGCTTTTAGAAAATATATACTCCAATGACAAAACTTCAGACTCACTTTCAAATTCAATTGAGTAGGCTAGAGTATTAAACAAAAAATAGAGGTGATTTTTGAAATCACATACCACCTCTTTAAGCTTATTTTCATAGGTTGATTTAAATGCAGGCACCCAGTTTTCAATATGAATTTCCAAGTCTGAAATAGATATTAAATCTTTCTCTTTCTTTTCCACTTGTCCTAGTAGTTGATAAATAAATTCATCGATGGCCGACTTAAATCTATCTTGATAAGAAAGCGCCCTAACAAATGAAATAAAATGAATTATTTTTGAATCTTGGCACTGACGATAACGCTCAAATATCTTTAATAGATAATCACTGCTTACAGTCATTACCCCAGCTTCAGAAAGCTTTAAGTAGAGATAGGCAAGGTCTGAAAAAAGTGCATCTATGTCAAGGAGTTCGTTTGTTATATCCTGATCAAAAATGACTTCCTCAATAATTGGCGAGAGTACAGCTAGTTGGAATGGATTGTTTGTAAGCAACTTTTCTCGATATACGCTTGCCTGCTTTAGCGAACTTAGCCGGATACAACAAATGTCCAAGCCTGACGATGATGAGAGCTCAAGCCCAGCTAATTTTAAAAACGCATCAGGATCTTGCTGCCAACGAGCATAAGCATGAGTTAACGCTTCTACCCCTTCCCCCATTTCTTTAGCTTGTTTTAATTTATGATCAAATGCCTTAGCAATTGCTGTTTGAAATAACACCAGTGGCATGTTGTTAAACCAACAAGTTAGCGAAATAACTAAACACCCCAACCAATCATCGTTATCTATTGCCGCCGCAGGTAACGGGTCATGTGTAAAGTGAATTGCAGGCTGCCAATAACCTTGCATAGCACTTATAGAGTTGAAACGCAGGTATTCCTGGATCCTTCTAGGACAATCACTATCGCCTTTACTATCCAATACCATAAGCAACGTCGCCTTGCGTGCTTTTAGTTTAGACGTTAGTGCATTTAGGTTTTCACGGGTTTCGATAAAGCGCTCGAAACTTTCTAGGTCTTCTATTGGTTGCCTAATAACATACGCGTGTTGACTTTCTACGTAAGGAAATCTTGATTCTAAGTACTCAGTCATTCGACATGAATTGTGACGTATGTAGTAAGATGATATTTCGGTTTGCTGTAAAGCAGCAGCAATAGCCTCTGAGAGATAAAAGGCATTCTCGTTGTTTTTTTCAATAATCAGCCAGTTGTGACAAATGAGGAAATTGTTAAGTTCGGCTAACTTGACGTCATCTAAAATGACCTCATTACTCGCAATTTTTGGAAACGTTCTTAACTGAAGTGCTTCATACTTCAGTGGTTTCTTATCAGCATTTGAGAAATAGTTATTGACCTGAACATCTCTGTTCCCTTGGATCACAGCTTCTTCAAACGTACTACTATCAAATTGGCTTAGTTGCTGCGGAACATCATTATCATATGCATTGGTTTCGATGCCAATGCTTGAACCAACCTCTGCTTCCTTTGGATCAGCACTCATATAAAATCACTTTTAAAATTTTAAAAACGGGAGCAATTAAGCCTTAAGAGCTTCAAATAGCGAGTACTTCGCTATGAAAGATACAAGCTTCTTAACTAGCTTAAATTTACAGGGTCAAACCACCCCTTATCGGAATTTAAGGCTACCTTTAGTCTTTAGCACCAAAGTTAAGCGTAATGTCCCTATTACCAGTGATGACATTTGGTGCATTCGCCCCGCCGTTAAAGGTGCACCCTTGAAACTGAGTATTGCTTTGCTGTCCATTTTGATTTGTAGGGTCTGAGTGGTGGTTGTTTTGTTGATTTTCTATTCGCTTTTGGTGGTACTCTAGCACTTCTTCAGGCTCAATATTAAGCGCAGTCAATAGATTCTTTAGCTTACTTACCGTCGATGACGAGAGTGGCGCTAAACTGGCTAAGTAGCCTTCTGTCTTATAATTGCGAAGGCTTCTATCACTCATGTAAGCACTGTCTATAACTTGCTGTTCAGATAGTCCTTTCTGATTAATCTTCTCAACAATTAGCTGCCTTAAAGACTCTAATTGCATCTCATCCGCAAAGTTATAAACTTGTTCCATTTCGCGCTCCTTACCCTCAGGCATACCAAAAAATCTCACTTACCGGTCTAAAAACCACATTTATATTACATTTCTATACAATTAAAACATAATTTTCAAATATAATTTCACTTTGTTACCTTAATAATAAATTATGAAAGTCACTAGCCCTTCGGTAACTTGCATCGTTGTGAACTTTACGAAATCTTGCTCAAAAAAAGATAAAAAGCCATTAAAAATCATAACAATAGAAATTATAACCATGTAAAGCAGCATCAAACACTCTTATTTAGCAAGCAAGAATTAGCACTGTTTCCTAGTTCAAACAGGTGCGTCAAGGTAGAAATAACCACCCTTAACGGAGTTTTTAAAAGTCAATAAAGTTAAGGGAAATTAACAAAAGGAGTTTAATATGAAATTTCTACCAATACTGAGTGTTATCGCTTTGTCTAGTTACTCACTCAAATCACAGGCTACCTTCACGCTACCTACTCATGATGCTATGACTAGCGCCCCGGTTAATGCCACCAATTATAAAACCTTTAGCAATACTGATGGCATTATTGGATCCGGTGTTGATGTGTATAAAATCAGTTATAGCAGCGGAGCCGACGATTACGTGATAATTGTTAACTTAGATAAAGGCGGACACCCACTAATAATTAGCTCTGAAAAGCACTCTGCGGCCAAGTCCTGGATGATGGGGGGAAATTCACACCAAGATAGCACCCCATATTATTACTTCAAAGCAGCCAGCGGATACGGATTTCATAATGCTTTAAAAGCTTTAGACACTGATTTGACTCAATCATATGTCGGTTTCACTAACTTAAGTTACTTTGGCCCTGTTAGTTCAAACGTAGGTGAAAAGCGAGGGATATTATTTCCTAACCGCTCACATTCAATTTGGATGGAGGGAGGAGAATTAAAACATTCCTTTTATCATGAAGATTCTGGGTATTACGAGGATAGCATTGACCAAACTTGGCACTACGCTCTTGATAATTTAGCTAAGCTTGAAATCGGTGGCGGTAAAGCATTTGTAGGGCGTGTTGATGAATTTGATGATGTCACTTCCTTCCAACCCAATGATTCACGAGATTATTTTGCAGCATTGACTGACTTTGATAATGCAACATATCGGCGCAGTAATTTAGTATCTTACGCATATGCCTTTACTACCAATCATTTAAGTTCCATAAAAGGATACAACTGCAGCTTTGGAGGTGGTTATCCAAGGGGATTTGTCGGTACAGTTGATGCTGATAACAACCCAGGAAACAAGCATGAAAAGCTAGTCATTCTGGTAAGCCAGTGTCAAAATTATAGATACGCAAAGGATGTGCTAGAGATGTATGGACTCAATATGTCTAACGTCATGACTCTAGACAGTGGAGGTTCTTTAAAGTTGTATCTAAATGATTCGAATAGTAAAAAAATAGATTATGGCCGTACAATTCCTAATATACTTGCATTTTTTGAGGATTAACAAAGTAACCGCTCAATTGTTACTGTAAATAGAAAAATCGCTCTCTACTCAAGTAGTTTTCGTGGATTTATTCAGATTCTACCGATGACTACTTGTTCCTGCTCACTTTTACTCATAGCTTTCCTCCAAAGTGCAAGAGAAAATATACATCCTAGATGTACTAGCCCAAAAGGCTTTCCATTTGTCCTGCCCACAGCCCTTTAAACTATTGAGAAAGCATAGATTAATATTAATTCGAGTTACCCAGCTCAATTAATCTCCACTAAGCTAAAACTGAGTGAGGCATACGGTACAGCAACCATTCGTTCGAACAAGCCCTTCACATTAAAACTCACTATAAAATTCAGTTTTCATTCCGTTTAGATTCCTATCATTTCCTTCAAAATCAATAAATTAAATGCAAATCTATAAACACCAAAACAAATCCGATGAGGTGCATATGAAAAAGCTTATTGAAATTTTTATGAAAACAAATCAAGCAAGTCAGATAGGAGAATCAAAAATGACTAAAACTACATTGTTAAGAAATGGTTTCTGCCAATATTCTTTGCCAAATTTCAACGTTGGTTCAATACAAGATATTGAGTTGTTACTGAAACAGGTGGAACCTGAATTAGGCTTAGATACCTATATTCCATCCGGTCAAAACGCAAGAGGTATCGTGCGTTATACCGTCAAGGACGCTAACACACACCTTATCACTCCCGAGGACCGACAAGGTGGCCAATACTATGTATACGGCTTACCTCAACAACTAAACCCGGACGCAGGGGGTAAACAAAGGTGGTTCAAAGCAATAACACATTGCAGTGACGGTACATTGATTTGCAACCACCCAGTGATCACAGCGCTGACTGAATTTTTGATCCAACATTCAATTTCGGCACCGTCGTACCATATTGAGCATCAGTTTATTGGCTATTATCCGACACCTTACGCGGATTGCTTGGTAACCCCTAATACGCTTCATTTCGACGGGTTAAGTCATCAAACGATTACCTCAATCCTTACGCTGGCCAGAGAAAATGTATCAGGCGGGGAGTTTGTGATAGCTGACGGTATCGCGGTAAACACCCCTATAGATAATGTTAGTACCCAAGATCTTCGGCTCTTTACTGAATTACCGGTGGGGTCAGGAGTGATTATGGACGAGTGTCAACGTGGTACTTCCCGTCCACTGTGCCATAGTGCAATGGCGACAAGAATGGAGAGTGCGCAGCAAAATACCATCTCTAAACGAATAATCTTGGTCTCAGAAGTCACGCCTATTTGGCACTAGAAAATCAAAGGGCTCGTTTATTGAGCCCTTTTCAATATAGCTGGTTGTAAAAGATAGCTTTTCTATAGCTCAGATATTACGCCGCAACCTGTCCTTTGTGGATCAATCGCTCACAGAGGGCTTGCCACTCATTGGTTTGCTTTTTGCCTTCAATGCGGCGGCCAAATAGCGTTAGTACCGTTTCGCGATTGGCATCGAAAAACTCAATAGAGGTAACCACCGTATTGCCGTTATCCGTGGGTTTTCTGACCACGAACGCGCGGATTAGCTCGTCTGCTTTTACATGCAGGTTAAACTCAGGATCTAAGACGTTAAACCAAGGGCCAACTTGCTTGAGGTTTTCAACCTTTCCAGAGAAAATCTGTACCGCACCTGGGTTGCCAACGAATACCATAATCTCTTGCTTAAACGTTTTTGCTTGTTGAAAAATATCAGCAAGTTCAAAGCTCTGTAGCTCAAAGCTCCATGGTGAGCCGACGAGCTCAAGGGCCTGCAACCGTTCAAGGTTGTATGTCTCTAAAAGCTTTGGAAAATGGTGCACATCCTCAAGCTCACTCCACTGACTCCTAAAGTTATCTAGTTGCTCAGCGCTCGGCTGAGTAATTGTAGGCTCCACCAGTTCAAATGGCTTCACGCTAAATGGGCGCTGTGATGTTAGTTGGTAGCGTGCTTTTATATTCACCAGTTCATTAAAGTCCGACTCATTCGTAGTATAAACCTTATGTACCGCACGGCCGTTTTCATCAAAAAATTGAAAGCTCGTGTGGCTTTCAGTTTCGACTAAAAATACGCTTTGCCAACGATACAAAAATAACCGCAAGTCGATACCGCCGGGATTGATTGCAATACCACTCAGTTTGCCATTATTGTCCGAAACATAGAGCTTTTCGTATAACCCTTTAATTTCATTTACCACACTGCCATTACGCGTCAGCGCCATCACTTTACCCAGTTTTTTCAGGCTTTTGAGGATATCGGCAATCTGCGTTTCGTCTAAGCGCGTTACCGTGGCAGTCACCGCTTCTTCCTGTTGAGCATTCAATAACTCGGCTTCACTCACACCAAGTTGCATCGCTGCATCAACGGGCCGCAGTCTTGGCTCACCCGCTAACAAGGTTTTATAGTCTTGAATTAATTGCTTCATGATCTCTCCTTAAAAACGCCAGCTGATCTGGGTTTTAATATTGCGGCCAAAACCGTAATCGCCTATTCCACCACCGGTACCAGCCATCAGTTTGTATTCTTTGTTAAAGACATTATCGACAGCAACTCTTAGATTAAACGCAGCATTAATATCCCAACTCGCGTATAAGTCGGTCAGAATGTAGCTTTTTTGTGTTTGCGTTGAGTATTGTCTTGTTGCACGGTCCATCACCTGCACATCACGATCGCCACGCCTTACTATTTGTGCACCAACTTGAATGGCTTTATCAAATAACGAGGCGCCTAAATCCAAAGCCATTTTGTCTGCAGGCAAATACCATAAAGGCTCGTTGTCTTGATCTTTTCCGTCTATGTCACTGTAAGAAAAGTTGCTGTAAAAGCGCGGTGTTGCAAAGTTTACTTCCAGCTCAATGCCGTCTCTATCATTGCTAGCGCGATTCGCATAACGCGGTGCTGGTACGGGATTGGTCACATTACTGGTGACCGACGTGATTTCATCGTCTACCGAGATATCAAAATAGATAAAACGTGCTGTTAATGTGTCATTGTCAGTGAGTATGTTATTTGCCTGATAGGTCACGCCAACTTCGGTATTGTTGCTATATTCTACGTCTAACGCTAATCCTGGTTGTCTGCCACCATATTGATCGTATAACTCGTCAATAAGTGGTGCTCGGAAACCTTCTTGGCGGTTTGCAAACACCGCCCACTGTGGTGTTAGTTGATAGTTTACACTCAGAGCCCCCGCCCAATCACTGTGTGTCACTTTACTATCTAGTGCTGCAAACATCTGTTGGAATTTAGCCGTTGGTGAAGTGCTATAGCGTTCATAGCGAAGTCCTGCGATCACAGTAAGTTGCTGCCAAGTGAATTCATCTTGGATATACACACCGGAGCGCTTTTGTGTACCACCCGGTTGGGATGTCATCTCGGCTGTCACTTTTGTCGTGCCGTATTGCTCACAGGCGTAGGTCTCGTAGTTGAGTTTTATGCACGGTAATGCGGTCTTTTCACCAATACGCTCTTTGTCGGTATATTGCACGCCATAGGTCAAAGTATGTGAGTCCAATACGCTGGTGTTCATTACATCCAGAGTGGTGATGTTGTATTCATAGTTTGATTCAATACCTATGTAGTCCTCAAGCATGCCGACACCATCAGATTCAGTGACTTGACTACTGGTATAACCGGCCTTAGCGCTTAGGTTGAGATAAGGATTATTCGCAGGGTTGAGTTCATAACTCAGGTTAGTAACGGACTGCTCTACCTCACGGTACACCGTCCCCCATGCGCCCGGATCTGTTGTATTAAACTCGGTTCGCTGGTTATCTGTGGTTTCGGTGTAGCTTGCCCCCACAATGGCATCATCACCTAAAAAATATTCCCCTTTTAACAGAACAGAGCTATTTTCGATTGCCGAGTTGTCCAAAGTTTCATCATTAGAAAGCTCCCAATCATCACTGTCGCGCTTTACCACACCAGCTAGTAAGTCGAGCGAATCATTCGGCCTTGCAAAAGCGATCACAGAGGCATTCTTCTGGGCATTGTTGCTGTCATAACCAAGCTTAATTTTAGCGCCAGCGACTTCACCATCCTGTAAAAAATCAGCGGCGTCTTTTAGCTCAAACTGAACAACACCACCAAGTGCACCGCCCCCATGCAGCACAGTACTCGTGCCTCGTTTAATGCTTATCGAGCGATATAATTCCGGATCAGTGAACAGGCTACCCATGCGATATTTTTCAAAAGTTTGCAGCATGCCATCAATCGTCACCATCACGTCTTCCGCGTCACTAAAACCACGAATATTGAACTTATGTCCAGCCGCTCTTGGCCCACCACTGACAGAAACATTAGGAATGGTATCTAAGGTCTCAAATACACTGCTATCTAATTTGCGCTCTATTTGCTCCGACGAAATAACATTCACCGCTTGTGCCGATTGCAATGCGGTTTTTGCGGTACGCGTTGCCGTGACAGTCACTGCATCTAAGTCTGTTTTTACCACTGTCGACTGAGAAACATCCTCATTGGAAGAAGCAGCAGCTTGTACCCAGGTGGCAGAAGTGGCAAGCGCGATGAAAAGGGTTAATTTAGATAAACGCATAAGAATACTCCGAGTGTCGTTATTTTTTACACGCACTTCAACTTTGCCCCTGATCTTCCCTAGTCCTGTCTTATCTAAACAGGCTCATCCAAGATGAAATGCGATTGTCGCGGCGCAATATAACACACACCAATCTAAATGGTAATTATTTTTATTCGCTTTTAACAATTAAGTTCGCGACTTGAATCTCGAGTGTACTAAGCTGTGCAAAAAGTGATACCAGTGCTTCACTGGGTACTTGTTTATCCACGGCGATATAAATCACCTCTGACTTGTCTAAATGACCAAGCGCTTGTATCAGCGTGTTTTCCGCGCTAAACGGCTGCTCGTCTAAGGCATAGGCTATTTGATCATGATTGAACATGATGCTCACTACCTTAGGTGTTTTTTCCAGTACAACCTCACCATTTTTTCCCGCTGTTGGTAAGTTGACCTCCAAGACGTTGAGTTTTACCGCCACACTGAGCAGCAAAAATACAAGGACGATAAAAAGCACATCGAGTAACGCGGTTAAATCAGCACCTAGGTGCTGAGGTTTGGGTGTCGGCAGCTCAAGCATTATCTGCCTCCACCAAGGTAAATTGGGTATTCATATAAAGCACAAGCTCGCTTTGAAAACGCTCAACCATCGCTTGCAAAACGCCATAAATAAGTAAACATGGCATGGCTATCGCTAGTCCTGCCATAGTTGAATACATAGCTTCCCATAACCCATCCGCTAATAACGCGGGTGTTACAGCTTGCTGAGTTTCGGCAATGGTTTTAAACATTAATACCAGCCCCCAGACAGTGCCAAAGAGTCCCATTAATGGGCTTAGCGTGCCGATAATGCTTAAGATCACTAACCGCTTACGCCACTCAAAAACATACCCTTGTAACCGCAAAGCGCCGACTGCTTTGCTACGAAAAAAGTGAGGTTTACGCTTGATTTCAAGGACGGTAAACCAAGCGCGGCTAAGCACCCAAAGACGCTCTATAATCACCGCAAGCGCAATAACCGACAAACATAAAAATGGCCATTGCATTGGGCCAAGTTGGGAAAACCAGGACTGCATCGTAGTAATACTCTCTAAGAAAGGGAAAATTTAATGGGTACGGTAAACAAGGCTTTTACAGCATTACCGTCACGAAAAACTGGATGAAATCGCCATTGTTCAACGTTCTTGCGAGCAGCTATGTCCAAAGATTGATGGCCACTGCTTTTAACCAAAGTTAACTTCACGATTTCACCTCTTTGATCCAGCTCAATTTCAAAAATAGTCACGCCTTCAAGCCCTCTTCGCTTGGCACGTAATGGGTAGCTAAGCGCAGGTCTTGGTGCTTTGAATAAAGGTAAAGCATCTAATTTAACAGGAGAGTCATCGGTACTATTTGCTTCACTGAGGTGTCTCGCTGAGGCTATTTGCGTTGCTTCTTGCTGCGACGTATTTTCTCGTGTTGAGGTAGGCTCCGTTGCTTCAATAGTTTTTTTATTCTCAGCCACTATGGCTTTATTAAGCTTTTTAGGTTGTGGCCGCTCTTTGGTCTGTTGCTTGGGTTTGGGTACAGGCTTGGCTTTCTGCTCTTGCTTCTGTGGTTTTTTAAGTAGGTGCGTAGTGCCATTAAAATCAGATGGCGCTTGCTCTGCTTCCACTTTTTGAGGCGGCTCTTGGGAAGGTTGCGCCGCAAACGAAATCATGAGTGGTTTGGTGACTTTACTCACTTCATTTGCAGCAACGCCTGAGTGCCACACCAGTGCTGAGCTTGCAGGAAATAACCACCACAAACCATGCAGCAGAGCGGAGACTGTGATGCAGATAATTAATTTCATATTGATAAAGACAAATGATAACTGTTACTATTCGCAATAAATACTAACAAGTTTGGATCTGTAATGAAAGCTCAAATTACGACACTGCTAACTTCTAGTTTGCTACTACTCACTTCTCTTCTACAACCTACCTATGCCGATCAAGGTGCCAAAAATATCGTTGTTTCTGGTGGCTCTATCACAGAGATTATTTATGCACTTGGCGAGGAAAATCGTATCGTTGGCGTAGACAGTACTAGCGTATTTCCTGTTGCTGCGACCGATAAACCACAAATCGGTTACGTAAGAAAAATTAACGTTGAAGGGATCCTTTCCCTTAATCCTGATTTATTACTCGGTGAAGCAGATACAGGCCCAGACAAGGTATTAAAACAGCTTCAAGATACCGGATTACCCACCTATATTTTCAGCGATAACGATGATCTTGCTGGCGTCGAAGAAAAAATAACAACAATCGCCGAGTTACTGGCAGTTAAAGATAAAGGCCAAGCGCTAGTCGAATATATTCAAGCCGACAGAAAAGCCTTAACGCATGTTCTAAAGCAAGTGAACAACAAGCCTAAGGTATTATTTGTTTTAAGCCTGCGTAGTGGCCAACCAATTGTTGCGGGTGCTGGCAATTCTGCAGATGAGGTTATCAACGCAGCTGGCGGCGTTAATGTTGCAGCTCAGCATTTTGACGGTTGGAAGCCGCTCGCAACCGAAGCGGCCATCTCCATGGATCCTGATGTGATCATTAGTATGGGCCGCCATGGAGAACAAAAAGCGACGGATTTAAGCCAAGTTCCCCACTTTAAGTTCTCTAACGCCGTTAAAAACAACCGAGTTATACTTATCGATGGAACGTATTTACTTGGTATGGGCCCACGCACACCACAAGCCGTAGTTGAGCTCGCTACCTTACTCCATCCAAACGCCACACTGCCCAAGGGTTACCGATTTAGAGCAGCCCAGTCTGTACCAAAAAATGAGTCTCTGTAATGCTAGCACTCGAGCAATCTCTAATTCCCGCTGAAGTTGCCAGAAAATGGATGTTGTTGGGACTAATTATCGGCTGTATCGTGGTGAGTTTTATTGGCCTTACCAGCGGCGGAGTGAGCATTAGCTACAGTCGTCTGATGGATATTCTCTTTGCAGGTCAATCGAGTAACTTAGAACACGCGGTGATCTGGCAAATTAGATTACCAAGGTTGGTGCTCGCAATTGTGGTGGGTGCTGGACTTGGTGCATGCGGCGCTGCAATGCAAGCAATCTTTAGAAACCCGCTAGCAGATCCAGGGTTAATTGGGATCTCTAGTGGTGCCGCACTTGGCGCAATTAGTACCATCGTATTAGGCTCTACGTTACTCAGTGGATTTGCGGATTATTATGGAATTTACGCGGTGCCAATCGGTGCTTTTCTGGGCTGTCTTGGTGTGTGCAGTTTAATCTACCGTTTATCCAGTCAAGGAAATCGCTTCACAATTGTCAGTTTGTTGTTAGCGGGTATTGCAGTAAACGCCATTGTTGGTGCAGTCATCGGAATACTGACGTTGATCAGCTCAGATCAACAGTTACGCGACCTAACTTTTTGGAGCATGGGGTCACTTGCAGGTAATAGTTTCACAACTATCATCCCATCGCTGTGTTTAATGTTGGCATGTTGTTTTGGTTTTAGCCGCTTGGCTCAACCGCTCAACCTCTATTTACTTGGCGAGCAACAAGCTAGACACCTCGGGGTCGATGTCGTGCGCCTTAAAAAGAAAGTGTTTGCTTATACCGCATTGTGCACCGGTGCGGCGGTTGCGCTAACTGGTATTATCGGTTTCGTCGGCTTTATTGTTCCTCATATTGTGCGCTTATTAATCGGCCCAGATCACCGCTATTTGTTACCTGCTTCGATGTTGGGTGGGGCAATTTTACTGTGTTTGGCGGACTTGCTCGCTCGCACACTCATTCTCCCATCAGAATTACCGATAGGCCTTATCACCAGCGCTTTAGGTGGCCCTTTTTTCCTGATCATGCTGGTGAAAACATATCGTATCAAGGAGCTTTAGTATGCTAGAAGCGAATAGTGTCAGTGTCCAAGTGGGGCAAAAATTGTTACTCAAAGACATTGATTTTTCGGTCAGCCTGGGGGAGTTTGCCGTTGTTCTTGGCCCCAACGGTGCAGGCAAGTCTACCCTACTCAAGGCGCTGTGCGGTGATACCTCACTAACACAGGGCGATGTCACCTATCATCAACGAAGAGTACAAGACTTAAGTGCCGTAGCACTCTCTCATATCCGTGCCGTACTCACGCAGCAATATGATTGTGAGTTCCCATTTAGCGTGCAAGAGATAGTGGATATGTCGCACTATGTACATCAGCATGAGTGTACACCAAACTCGCTTCGCGAATATTCACAGCAAGCGATGCAAACTTTATCTGTCGAGCATTTAGCGGCGCGCTGCTTTACTCAGCTATCAGGGGGAGAAAAGCAAAGGGTTCAATTTGCGCGGGTACTTTGCCAGCTGCTACCCACTTTACATGCGAATAACCCCTGCTACCTGATGATTGACGAGCCTACCGCAAGCTTAGATTTATATCATCAGTATCAAGTCATGAAGCTGGCTCAGCAAATAGCTAAACAGGGAGCGGGCGTAGTGGCAGTGGTACATGACTTAGCCCTCGCTGCAAGCTTTGCCGATAAGGTATATCTGCTACAACAGGGCGAATTGGTTGCCACCGGATCCCCAGAGGACGTACTCAGTAACGCACAATTAATGAGTACCTATGGGATTGATGCAGAGATCACGCTTTCAGATATGTTTTTACCAACCCTAGGTGTTGCAAAGGCATTTGGACTTGCGGCAGAAAAATAACCTCTACTTAAACAGGCTGGCCTGCACCAGCCTGTTTAATCAGCTCGCTAAAATTAAGCAAGTTGCTAGTTACCTCCTAAATTGATGCGCCTTTTACTGTGCGTATACACAAAATGGCAAGACTAAACAAAATAATAGCAAGCAGCGCCATCGCAGCCACACCAAGGCTGTAAGCAAAACCCGCGACGGCAGACCAGATCGCAACACCAATGTGCATCATGCTCATGGCCAGTGAGATAAGTACACCACTGTGTGCAGGCGAAAGTTCTGAAATATATGCCTGTAATGCCGGAGCCCCAATGCCACCAGCCAATGCCCAAAGTGTCATCAAAAAGTATAACGGTATGAGAGAGATACCTTGATACCAATAAAGACCGCTACTGGCGATGAGGCAAACGACCAATGATGCACGCATGACCTGCCGCCCACTTTCAAAGTGGGTTGCGAGTTTTGGCATCATCAGGTTTCCAGCAACGCTCACTAAGCCTAATAAGGCATACAGTACACCAATAAACCACACTGACAGTGCTTGTGTATCTCGTAAATGCTGCCCAACCAAATTGAACAAACCAATACCACCACCTAAACCGATACACATGGTAAGTAACGCGCCAACAACACCGGGGATTTGCCATAGCTTGACTGATATCTTAGTGCCTTTTCCAACTTTGTCATTTGGGATCGCATGGCGGTTTACGGTAAGTAATAATGCTACAACCCAAGTGGCGATCCCGAGCGCAACAAAAGCCGCTCGCCACGACATTAGATGCGTTAAAAACGCGCCAAACGCAGGACTTGAGATCATGCCAAGGGTTAAGCCTGCTTGCACCCAACCAATCCGCTTTAGCGCATCTCCACCAGAGCTTGCCGCGATGGCAAATGCAATCGGTAGCATGCCAGCACTGGCAATACCTGTGATCACACGAGCAACCAACCCCCACTCAAATGAAGTGACCAGCCCTGTCGCGATGGAGGCACCACCAAAAACCACGATTGCAGGCAAGATGATAGCTCGGCGCCCTGCTTTATCTGAGAGCGCCCCAAATAAGGGAGCCACAATCGCTAGGGCTACGCTGTAAGTGGTAATAAACAGTGTAACTCGCTCAGGCTTTACACCTAATTCGAGTCCAATAGGCTCAAGAATAGGCCCAAGCATCAGCTCATCGGCCCCGACTAAAAACGCAATAAAGGCGAGTAATAAAGTCAATAACATCTCATTACCCCTTTTTTGCGCAGCAAACGGTTACCTTGCAGGTGTTCAACAAAGCATAAGAAATAAAGCCAATATTAATTTGGTCTTTGTTTAGGTTAATGCCTGACATTATCAGGCCTTTTAAAATCAAGTTCATTAAATTACATCCATAAAAAACGGGAGATCGGCTGTGATACCGACCTCCCGTTTCAAAAAATTTCGAAAACGTGTGCCGCTGAACTTTGGGCACAAAAAAGCCGGCGATGAAGTATCATCGCCGGCTTCGTCTTTCCAATCATCAGATACACTGCCGTTGCCCACCTTTATTCAGGTAGTCACCAATGCCTCTGATGAAGATTCAGAAAGTAAGCTCCGAGCAACACTTCATCGTGTTAATGCGCGGAGCAAAGCCTTATAACAAAATTCTTAAATAGGATGTAAAACATCGTGGAAAGATCCAAATTAAAATCGCGCGCCAATTTATACGATGTCGATTAAGTAGTCAATAATCCAAACTAAGATACGTCAACACAACGGTGTACTATCTCTTATCCCTAAGCGCAAAGCGGTAAAAAACTGCGATCAGCAAACAAATGGTTATAGGCAACCACAGCGCCTGAAAGTAAAACTTGTTATAAAGCCAAGCGCCTAACACACCACCTGCCACAAACCCTGAGATTATCAACACAAACAGTCTTGTTTTTCTGGTATCCAGTGGCTCGCCTCTACATAGCGCTCCAATCATTAGTCCTAAGTCGGTGAATATTCCTGTTACATGGGTTGTCCTCACCACAGCTCCACTGTACGTGGTGGCTAATGCGTTTTGTAGTCCACAAGCTGCAGAGGCAAAAAAGTGACCATAAAATGAGCCTTGCATCAGTAATACGAGAGACACGGTAAGCAACATGGCTTCGATCACCAACGCGGTATCGTAATGTTTGCCAAGCCTTAGCGTGGTGCCATGCAGCAAAAACCCCGCAAGTGCAGAGCCAATCAAGAACGCGAGTAACACTCCAAATAAGTGCAGGGTTTCTTTAAGATTGTCACCTAAAAAACTGGTTCCGAGCATAGTCGCAGTGCCGGATAAGTGAGAAACGGATTGGTGCTCGAAGCTAAGTAGGCCGATTGCATTCACAAACCCTGCGACGAGCGCCAATATAAAAGCGCCGATCTCAACCCATTTTGGTAACTTTGAGATCATCTCTTCGCCATCGGATGATCAGGATTTAACTGCAATAAGTCCCAGCGGTTGCCATAGAGATCTTCAAACACAGCAACCATGCCATAATCTTGCTCTTGTGGCTCGCGAATAAACTGAATACCAATAGACTTCATGCGCTCATAATCACGCCAGAAATCATCGGTATTTAAAAATAAAAAGACTCGCCCGCCAGCTTGATCACCAATAAACTTCTGCTGCTCTGGCGTAGAAGCTCTAGCAAGGAGTAACGCAGTACCATGGGAATTAGGCGGTGCCACCACCACCCAGCGTTTATCTTGCTCGGGTTGATAGGTGTCTTCTATTAATTCAAAACCTAGTTTATTGACGTAGAAGTCGATGGCTTCATCGTAGTCTTTGACGACGAGCGCAATATTAACAATATTTTGTTTCATGATGAGAGTATCCCATAGCCTCTTGCCATAAGCGCAGTAAGTAGCGATAAAATTAAAAGTAACAGTATTTCTAGTCTTTTAATGACAATGATGCGCTGGGGCACAGACAAATTAGCTGCTGTTGTATTACGGTACTTCAATAAAAACACAGTCGGAATGATAGATAGCAAAGCGGTTAACAAAAATACTCCCTCTTTGGCATGGAAAATCGGGTTTTTAGTGTAGAACTCACTGGGCTTGCCAACTGCAAACCATAGCGTTAATCCTGCGCCAAGGGTTACAAGCGCACTGACGCCATACAAGCCATCAATTAGTACTAAGCGCTTAACGCTATGACTACTCATTGATTTGGAGAGTAGCATGTTTTCAATCGCGAGCGTCGATGCCAAAAATAAAATACCGATAAAATGAATATATCTAACGGCTATCTCTTCCATGCGATGCCCCAATTGCTATTTTAGCCTTGATAAAGTGTGCTGTTTTCTTCCAAAAAGTTCACCAAAGGCAAAAACAGCGGTTGCGGCAATTCATCAAGCGAGAACCACTGCCATTGTTTACATTTATTTGGCTCTCTAACTTCTGCATCGTGAGTATCGCACCTTGCTATGACAAACAGAGTGACATAATGTTTCTGCTCATCAGCAAAATAATCATTAGTAAAGCCAAGCTTTTCAACGTTTACAACATCTAGCCCCGTTTCTTCATGCACCTCTCTTATTGCACATGCCTCAATGTCCTCTCCATACTCTAAGTGACCCCCCGGCGTTGCCCAAGTATGTTCGCCATGGGCACCGATGCGTTCACCAAGTAAAATTTTATTATCGTGTATTAAGACCACGCCAACTCCGACACGTACAACTTGATCCATCACTTATCCTTACTGTTGTTTTTTTGGATATTATATAGTGTGTGTCCTAAAAAGTTCAGAGCTATTCAACACATACATGTCTAACACAAAAGAAAACAATTAAATCACAATAAAAAAACATAACCCCATAAAATTGACATCACTTTAAAATTATGAAAATGTACGCTTGCCCATTACAGGAACTCTGGGTAAAAAAATTATTAGAACATACTGACAACTAAGGAATAAGTAATGAAATTAACGATAAAGAAATCAAGTTTGAAATCGCTTTCATCTCAATCACTACAACTTAATCTTGCTCAAACACCAAATATCGCTGGTGGGAACAAAGAGCAAAACAACCGCCCTCAGGCTGCCGGAACACGTATAGATTGCGCATCTATTGCGGTTAACCTTCCTTGTGTGATCATGTAAGGTACGATTGTTATACTTTTGTATAGAAACTGACAAGGCCGCTGCCGCGGCCTATCTATAATCGTTTTTAAAATCAGCGCTGTAACCCAAGCTACTTGTAGAGGACCAACTAAGACGATGTTAAGCTCGCCAAGATTTCAAGCGCATGTTTTCTATCGCTTAACTCGTATAAATCGTTGGTAAAAATAAACTCATCGACCGCTAGCTCACGTTTAATCATGCTGAGTTTATGATATACAGTCGCGGGACTTCCAACCACAGATAGACCTAAAAAGCTTTCAACTTGCATTTGCTCTTGGGCATTCCATAGACCCTCCATCGAGTCAACAGGGGGTTTTAACCATAACGCCTGACCTCGCATCAACGCTAGGATACGTTGCTTTGACGTGGTAGCTAAATACTGCGCTTGCTCGTCGGTATCCGCTGCAACTACGGGCAAACCAAGCATTACATAAGGTTTATCTAACACTTCTGATGATTGGAAATCGCGGCGATAAAGCGCAATTGCATCATGTACAAATCGTGGCGCAAAGTGACCCGCAAATGCATAAGGTAAACCTCGCTTTGCAGCAAGTTGGGCACTATAAAGACTCGAACCAAGCAACCAGATTGGTACCTTAGTATTTTCACCCGGAATGGCACGCACCGAGGATTTACCATCATAAGGCCCTAGCAAGGCCTGTAATTCAGCGACTTCGTCGTCAAATTGCTCTGCACGTCTGTCATCGCGACGCAGTGCTCGGCTGGTAATCGGATCGCTGCCAGGCGCTCGCCCTAACCCCAAATCAATACGTCCAGGATAGAGGCTTTCTAAGGTGCCAAACTGCTCAGCGACGACTAACGGTGGATGGTTTGACAACATCACGCCACCCGCCCCCACCCGAATATTGCGAGTGTGCCCAGCAATATGCCCTATCAATACAGAGGTTGCTGCGCAGACAATACCACGCATATTATGATGCTCAGCCATCCAAAAGCGTTTAAAGCCAAGTTCATCCGCTTTTTGCGCATAAGCCACGCTGTTAGCGAGGGTTTGTGAAACGGTATCTTGCTCTTTCATCGGGCTTAATTCGAGCAAAGAAAATGGCATGTTGGCAAGTGAAGTCATAACAATCCTTAACGCTTTGAGTTACACCATAGAGTAAGGGTTGCAGCCCCCATTTCAATCCGAAATTCTGCACTACATTGTTGCTGATTTTCGACTGGTTATGAACAATCAAGCCATTAGCTTTACGTCAAAAAGCCTGATTCCCATGGATCCACGTTTGCGTAACCTTGGTCGCTTTTATTTCTTCGAATGTTACATCGAATAGATTTCGGTCTAACACAATAAAGTCAGCAAGCTTTCCAACCTCAAGGCTTCCAACAATGTCTTCTTGTCGCATCGCGTACGCAGCATTTATTGTGTAGGCCGCAATTGCTTGTTCTAATGAGATTGCTTCAGGCTGTCGAGTAACTGCATTCGCGATACCGATAAAAGGATTAAGCGTACTCACATTCCAATCGCTGCTCAGCGTGAGCATCGCACCATTTTCACTTAGGCTCTTAATTGGAACCAAATGATCAGCCCGCTCGCGGCCTAACAGTGGCTGCATTTCTTGCCAATGATGCGGTTGAGTAAATTCTCCTGCGACTTGTGCATCTGCTATCACACCCAACGCGGAAAACCTTTTATAATCTTCAGGATCAACAACTTCTACATGGGTAAGGCGATGCCGAGCAGTTCCTTTAGAGGCCGCCTCAATGGCATTTAACGCTTCATGTATTCCTCTGTCGCCAATTGCATGAATATTAAAATCAAAGCCACTAGGCTCCAATGCTTTTATATATTTCTCTAGCCGAGCTTGGGTAAAATAATTCACTCCACGGTTACCATCGAGCTTAAGCCAATCTACTTTATAAGGCTCTTTCATTGCCGCAGTGGTATTCACCAAAATACCATCCATGTAAAACTTTATTTGGTCGATTTTTAGTAAGCTATTTGGCGTCGTATTATAAAACGATTTAAGCGCTCTAATTTGACTTTCATCACTTGCTTCAGGATAAGCCCATAAGCCCAAGCTGACTCGCATCTTCAAGACACCATCCGCTTGTAGTTTTTGCCAAGTATCTAATTGGCCGCGTTGCCAATATACGCGAGCATCACTAATCGATGTTATTCCGTGGCTTAGAAGCATAGGCTGGGTATATTCAACAAAGCCAATATAGTTTTGGCTCTGCTCATCCCCTAAAGATTGCATTGCAAGGTCCATAGCAATATTGCCCGCGTTGTCATACAAGATGCCATTCAACTCTCCGACATCATTTCGGCCAATAACCCCCCCTATCGGATCACGGCTGCTCGCATGTATGTTAGCCAACGAGAGGGCTTTGGAGTTTACCCACATTGAATGTGAAGTTTGCTCCATGATAATGACTGGTCGGTCTGGGATTACTTCATCAATTAGAACTTTAGGCGATATATCGAGATCAAGTAAGGTATCTATATTATGACCATAACCGATCAACCAAGCTGCATCAGGGTTTTCGCTTGCAGCTTGATAAAGTACATCTTGATAACCATCTATTGTGTCGTACTGCGCAGCTGTAAAATGGGTTGCATCTGACGCTGATTCCAGTGGGTGGATATGGACATCATGAAGGCCTGGAAGCACCATCTTACCTGCTAAATCATACACATTTGTTTTTTTACCAATATAGGACTTGGCTCCTTTTTCATCACCTAAATAAACGATTTCGCCATCCTTGACCGCCATGGCTTGGGCCCAAGGCTTGGATTGTGTAACAGTGTAAATAGCAGCGTTACTAAACACTTTGTCTGCAAACTGGGGATCTGAAGGTTCTATTTGAGTTGTTAGCGTATTATTCTCTCCACACCCAGCTAATACACAGCTCAAAGCTATCGCGGTAAATGTGATCATCGTATCTCGCTTGTTCATATCGTTCTCCTAAAAGTTCTCCTAGTATAGCTATACTCAGGTAACCAGAAGGTAACCACCATTCTCATATTTTAGTCGCTAAAACATTTCAGGTTCGCTAGCATAGAGGAAGCAACAGACAAAACCGTGTTTTTATGATTATTTTATTGGTTGAAGATGATCGCCAGCTCGCTACAATCACCGCAAATTACCTCAATGATGAAGGCATTGAGGTTGATTATGCAGACAGCATTTCTAGCGCTAAAGTCATATCGTCAGAACAACAATATGATGCAATTGTACTGGACTTAGAACTACCAGACGGTTTCGGCTTTGAACTTGCCCGTGAGTTTTCAATAAGCCACAAACAAACTCCCATTCTCTTTCTAACCGCGCAGCACTGTCTAGAGGCAAAGTTGCGTGCGTTTGAGCTTGGTGCACTTGACTATCTCACTAAGCCCTTCGAACTTGCCGAGCTTAGCGTAAGATTAAAACTACTTGGGCGAAAGCATCACCCACAACCGAGTGAAATATTTCACCTTGATACCCTCACGGTGGACTTAAGTGCCCACATTGCAACTCGCGCGTTGAGGCCAATCACATTGTCACCACAACAATGGTGCTTATTGAAGCTTTTGATCCGGCACTCCCCTAACCCAGTATCAAAACACACTGTAATAGAACATGTCTGGCAACATGATGACGTTTCCCCTGACATGTATAAGTCACTTTTAAGTCGATTACGAAAAAACCTCAGTCAAGGTCATGAATTGGAGTTATTTCATACCATAAAAGGGATTGGAGTCCTGCTGGATGCAAAATAGCACACTATCCTTAACAACATATCTCACTAATAGGTTAGTGGGGATATTTATAATTATTAGTCTCATTTTTTTCAGTACCACAATGGTGGTTTATTGGTTTGGACTAGATGACACCGCAGAGTTTTACCTTTATAAGGATGCGCACGAGTTTCAAATACAACAGCAAGAAATTGATACTAGATTTCGAACAGTGACTCAAACGCTTGATAGCCTGAATGAACGCGAACAGAATAACTTTAATCATCGCGTTCCATGGGAACAACCGACCCTGATCAGTGAAAATGGCTTAGATACCTATTATCTTAAACTCCCCCCTCTACATAACACCCCTGCACTCTATGTGTTGCATCGTTTCGAACAGCATCAATCCCTAGATATAAAACCTCTATTATTCACTGTAACTTCAATGATGCTCTGCGTGTTAGCCATAGTCATCTTTTTTGTTTTACGAAAAGTGAGGCAACAAACGCATCACTTTAGAACAAATGTTGAGCAACTGGAGAGTCACCACACTATCATTTTTAGTGAATTCGCCCTTGCTCAACAAGCGATATTTGATGCGGTGACAGAGCAAAAAAATGCAGTGAAGCGTGAATATGAGTTTGCTAGTTTTTTAAGTCATGAGATCAAACAACCGCTCACGTTAATCGGACATCAATTAGCAAGATTCGACCAACTTGATATGTTACCTCCACCCAGCCTATCGCTAATAGATGCGCTAAAACATGCTCAGCGCGATACGACTCAATTATGCGACACAATTCTGAATTTATGGCAACCGCAAGACTGCACAGTGTCCTCTAAAACGAAAATTAACCAAACGCTACTAGAATGGGCAAACACCAGTGATGCAGATATTCAAGTTGAGCTCCTTGCCCCAGAACACTATTTACAACTATCTAAACCTGAATTAGCCTTGTTACTCAAACAAATAGAAACTAACTTTAATAAGTATGGTATTGCACCACTTAAAGTCACTGTTCATCCGCAGTATTTACATTTTGAAAACGCCATCAATGAAGAGCTACTCCGCCAGTCCAGTCACGGTATAGGGATGTTTATTATCAAAGCCATAGCTAAAAAAGCAAATTGGCAACTCACCTCTAGCCAGACAGAGTTCACGTTCAGTTTGAAGCTCACTAAACTATAAAAATGACGCGCTTAGCTGCTGAGTCATGATAGCTCACCCAGCAGCTGCAATTTGGCCAAGGCAACGGTTACTACAGCGAATTTTTCGTACTTACAGGTGTTTCTAAACTCGCTAGTTGCTTCTTTGCAGATTCGAGGTTAGGGTCAAGTAGCATTGCCTGTTTTAAAATCGCCTTTGCACGTTTTAGTTGATTATCGGCAATCAGTGCCTCTGCGAGACTATCTAACCCATTGGCTGAACCTGGAAATGCTCCAACGTTTAGCTCAAATGCAGCAATAGCAGCGGCATTTTTCTCTTCTCCCAAAAGCGCATAACCCAAGTCATTCAACTGCGCTTCTGAAAAGTCATAATCATTATACCTAATCGGCCTTGAGGCGATTATATTGACGTCTCGCCTCAGCAGGTTCCTCTTGGGTAAAGATCTTACAAAGAACTGCTTGCATTAAAGCGTGCCAATACTCTCAGAGATGCGGCCAAAGTTCTAGGCGTAAGCCACACGACGGTATCTCGTAGGCTACATGCTTTAAATCAACGCTTTAGTCTTGATATATGCATGCTTTCGCAAGGCAAAGTCTCGTTTTCTGAATTGGGACTGCAGCTGCTCAGTGCCGCTGAAAACATGGAAGCCTGCCTTGCCCCTCACTTAAGCCAAATTAACACTTCGGTTAAGCAGTTAAAGAAAAAAATAAACTTATCTATCCCTCCTGCGATTTTGCAGTATGTCTTGTTAGACGAATTACATGAATTTCAGCAAAAAAATCTATACTCAACGTCAAGCGGCTTATCAGCTTTTTACTTAAGACTATGCACAGTAAACAAATACTGATCGACTGCGCAAAATGACATTCGCCACGTTAGTTTAGATCCTGTCCACTTTAATCAGCCAACCATTTATACATAACATAGCTATCTACCAAACCCAGACGAGGATGCTTGTATGCCTTGGGAATGGTGCCCACAATGGTAAAACCAAGCTTTTGCCAAAGTTTAATCGCCACTTCATTAGTCGATACCACACTATTAAATTGCATGGCTTCGAACCCCAGTGCTAACGCTTGCTGCTGGGAATGTTCGCACATCAGCCGTGCAATTCCTTTACCACGAGCCAAACTCGACACCATGTAACCACAGTTACATATGTGGCTACTCGGACCCATCGCATTTTGTCGCAAATAATAGCTGCCAAGTACTTGCCCATTCTCAACATATGCAAAAGCTTTAAGCGGCGTTTCACACCAAAGTAAAAATGCCTGTTCCATACTCATATTTGAGTCAAATGCATACGTTTCTTGCGCTTGGATCACTTCTGAAAATGTTGGCCAAAACGACTCAAAATCATCCCGCGTTATCTCTCTTATCATCCCATTTCCTCTAAACGTCATACCTGATAGTAATTAACCCAATTCTTGCAAATATACTCATTCTACTAACCTCACACCACTTTTGTTTTAGAAAACCTGAGACAAATACTTGTCGAATCATTAGTTTTTCGTACTAATGGTTACTGACACCACTCCTGTAATGCACTGTAACTTTCTGTAATGTATTTAGCCTTTTTCAAAGCCTAGTATGAATCAGTAGGTTGATGAGAAACCACTCATCAAAAGGATATTTAATTTTCTTGTGAGGTTGTTATGTGTACTAGAGCTTTTAATAACTGGAATAGAGCATATTTAGCTACTGCCAGAAATATGGACTGGATGTTTATATTACCTACCAGCTTGTTTGTACTTGAAAAAGGACTAAAAAAATCGGGGCTTGAGCCAGTTTCTGAGCTAGAGGCAATAGCAAGCGAGAAAACTCGTAACCCACTGACATGGACATCTTCTTATAGTAGTGTGGTCGCTATGGTTGGAGATGATTGCAGCGGCTGGGCAGCCTCCGATGGCATGAACTCTATGGGGCTTGTCGCAAATGTATTGTACGACTCAGGCGCGACGTACGGTAAGTCAGCATGCAAAAGTAAAAAGCAGCTGAGCGTCCTTAGATGGTTGCAATATGTGTTAGACAAATTTGTACTGGTCAAGGAAGTCGTTGACGTATTCAGTAAACAAGAAATTCAGATCGTTGGTGCAGAAGTACCTAACAGCGAAGGTAAAACCGCAGCATTGCATTTAATGGTGTCGGATATCAGTGGCGATTCAGCCATTATCGAAGTTGAAAATGGGGTTTTTAAGATTCATCACAGCGCTGACTATCGCGTTGTTACCAATGAACCAAGTTATGAAGATCAGCTAAGGATTAATGACTATTGGCTGTGGCAATGGAGTGATAAAAACAGTCAGCCGAGCCATACGATCCCTGGCGGCCCATACTCAACCGATAGATTCGAGCGCGCTACGTTTTATCTTAATCACTTAGATTTACCAAACGATGAGCATGATGCCCTTGCACAGGCTCGCTCGGTTGCTGCAAGTGCATCAGTACCCCTTGGCTATAATTTTACAAGCAGTGCCAGCCCAAACATATCTAATACCTTGTGGACAACCGTTGCAGCACATAGGAGCCAAACCTATTACTTTTGCAATGCTCGCACGCCTCATGTTGCTTGGGTAGAATTGGCAAACTTTAACTTTGGATCGCCAGTCAGTGCCTTCACATTGATAAGCGAAGATCCATCTGGGGAGTACATCAATAGCACCAGAAATGGCAAGTTAAACAAATACTTTGAACCAACCGAAGATCCGTTCAAAAAGTAAGATTAACAGAGCTTCTGAGCCAAACACGCGATAGTTCGTTTTGGCTCAAAAGCACTTAATTTACCGCCATATTCACAGCCATCACTAACAGCAGCACCGCAAATACCTTTTTAATCGTGGCAACAGGCAAGTGATGCGTCGCTTTAGCCCCCATTGGAGCGGTAAACCAAGACGTGCACACAATACCTAACAGGGCTGGCAAATAAACAAATCCGGCGAAGCCATCCGAAAGTGCAAAGTGTGCACTGCCCGAGCTAATGTAGCCAACGGAACCAAAGAGTGCGATAACAATGCCACATGCAGAAGCGCATCCTATGGCCTTTTTCATATCAAGAGAGAAAAACGTCAACAGCGGTACCAAAAGTGCTCCACCGCCAATGCCTATCATGGCAGATAAACCACCGGTGATCGTCGTTAATAACGTAAGTATGCCTTTATTCGGCAGCTGCCTTTGGGTTGTGCTCTCATTTTTGCTGCTATAAAACATTTTTATTGCTATCAATACCACACTTACTGCAAATACAATGCGCACTGCGTTTTCGGGTAATAGCGCTGCCAAAAAACCACTGATCAGCGCGCCTAGTGCAACGCCCGTCATTATCCACGGCGCTAAATCCCACGGTACATTACCATTTTTATGATGCGCGATTGCCGATGAGGTAGAAGTAAATAAAATGGATGCCAACGATGTCGCCACGGCGGCTATGACCACTTGCTCCGGTGGTAACACGTTAAAGTACAATAAAATACTGCTCAGCACCGGAACAATAACCAGCCCACCACCAATACCTAACAACCCGGCTAAAAAGCCGACAACACTACCGAGTAGTGCACAATACACAAACAACAATATCAACTCACTCATTCCACTTATCTCTTCTTTTCATTGAGGCGCAAACACCTAAGTGAGCAATATCGGCGTTGCTTTTAGCCTTTCTGCCACCTAAGCGCTGGCGAGTATAACAACATAACGCTTTGCCATTGATGCTTTTGACTTAGATAAGTCTTGAATATTCCTCACGTTTTACTTGAAACAAATGCAACTTAGACATTTAGCAGTCTAGACTTTTATGCACCTAATAAGTTTCACTCTACAATTGCTCATATTTTCTGCATATACGACTCAATAAGCGGCATCTATTTTTGTAACTCATGAATCAGACTCATGTTTTATGTGAAATAAAACCGTTTTTCTTCATCTTGTGATCCACGTATAAATCTCACATCACTTAATGTTCGGCACTCTCACTGCGTCCCCGTGGATATCTGTTTACCGCAGTGAAACGTAATTGCCGAGCGCGTCAGCATTAGAATTGGATACCTGAAGACATGAATAACGAGTTTACTTTCACTATTAAGAGCATTCGTCTTGACGAGAATTACCATCCGTCAAACAGCACGCGGATCACCACTAACTTTGCTAACTTGGCAAGAGGCGAAAGCCGCCAGCAAAACTTACGCAATGCCCTAAAGATGATTGATAATCGCTTTAACGCATTGGCTAACTGGGATAACCCAAAAGGTGACCGTTATTCTGTTGAGCTTGAGATAGTCTCTGTTGATATGGATATTGCGGGTAGTGGGCAAACTTTCCCGTCAATTGAGGTATTAAAAACCAACATCGTTGACCACAAAACCAATGAACGCATTGAGGGAATTGTTGGTAACAATTTCTCATCTTACGTACGTGACTACGACTTTAGCGTGCTATTGCTTGATCACAATAAAGATCAACCTAAATTCAGCATCCCAGCTAACTTTGGCGACTTACACGGTAAGCTATTTAAATACTTTGTTGATTCAGAAGCTTACAAGAGTCACTTTAGTAAGCCGCCGGTGATTTGCCTAAGTGTATCGGATAACAAAACCTATCACCGCACCGAAAATCAGCACCCTGTGCTTGGCTTTGAATATCAACCAAATGAGTCATCATTAACTGAGCAATATTTCAAAAAGATGGGCTTAGAGGTGCGCTACTTTATGCCACCAAATAGCGTTGCACCTTTGGCTTTTTACTTCTTTGGTGACTTACTGAATGACTACACCAATCTGGAATTGATCAGCACCATCAGCACTATGGAAACATTCCAAAAGATCTACCGCCCAGAGATTTACAATGCCAATGCGGTGGCGGGCAAGTGCTATCAACCAAACTTGAAAAACTCCGATCACTCGCTAACACAAATTGTTTATGACCGTGAAGAGCGGAGCAAGCTGGCAATTGCGCAAGGTCGATTTGCAGAAGAGCATTTTATCAAGCCTTACCAAAACGTGCTTGAACAATGGTCTGCAAATTACGCTTTATAATCAACGGGAATATGGAACAGCATTTATCATGAAAACACTATTACCAACATCTACTGCTGGCAGTTTACCAAAGCCCGCTTGGCTTGCTCAGCCAGAAACCCTGTGGTCACCTTGGAAACTAGAGGGCGACGAGCTTATTGATGGCAAAAACGATGCACTACGTATTGCTTTGCAAGAGCAACAACTTGCCGGTATTGATATCGTGAGTGACGGCGAGCAAACCCGCCAGCACTTTGTAACCACTTTTATTGAACACCTAAGCGGTGTGGACTTTGAGAAGCGTCAAACGGTAAAAATTCGCGACCGCTATGATGCCAGTGTCCCAACTGTTGTTGGTCCTGTATCTCGCCAAAAGCCGGTTTTTGTTGAAGATGCCAAATTTCTACGCAGCCAAACAGACAAACCTATCAAATGGGCATTGCCAGGTCCTATGACGATGATAGATACACTGTATGATGACCACTACAAAAGCCGTGAAAAGCTAGCGTGGGAATTTGCGAAGATCCTTAACCAAGAAGCCAAAGAACTAGAGGCCGCTGGAGTTGATATCATTCAGTTCGATGAGCCAGCGTTTAATGTATTTTTTGATGAGGTCAACGACTGGGGCATTGCGGCGCTTGAACGTGCCATTGAAGGACTCAAATGCGAAACCGCTGTGCATATTTGTTACGGCTACGGCATTAAAGCTAACACCGATTGGAAAAAGACCTTAGGATCAGAATGGCGTCAATATGAAGAGGCGTTTCCTAAGCTACAAAAATCCAATATCGATATCATCTCTTTAGAGTGCCATAACTCTCACGTGCCAATCGACTTGTTAGCGTTGATCCGTGGTAAAAAAGTGATGGTTGGTGCGATTGATGTTGCAACCAACACCATAGAAACGCCAGAAGAAGTTGCCAACACACTACGCAAAGCGCTTGAGTTTGTTGACGCCGACAAACTCTACCCATGCACTAACTGCGGTATGGCACCACTTTCTCGTGAAGTGGCAAGAGGTAAGCTCGCTGCATTGAGCGCAGGGGCTGAGCTTGTGCGCCAAGAGCTATTAGCCAAAAAATCAGCTTAATAAAGCTTAAATTATGTGCCGCCGTCAAGGAATGATAGCGGCGCGGCTTTCCATTATTGATGAGCACTCATTTCAAGCATCAGCAACTTTCATCCGATTTCACACAAAAAACAGCCACTCATCCCCATTCTATTTGACACATCGAGTTTTTATTTCGTTCTATCGCGTATTAGGTGACATTGAATTGCACCTGAATAACTATGTAGCCCTAAATAAAAATTATATAGAGGGTGGCATTATGCCTTATGGATTGAAACGGACGCTCATTTGCACTTTACTGGCTTGCGCTGCATTGCCAACAGTCGCACAGACTGAGGTGGGATTACAGGCGAAAGACATTTTTGAGCTGGAATATGCAAACGACCCGCAAATATCACCAGATGGTACTCAAGTGGTATATGTGCGTAACAGCAATGATGTGATGAAGGATGCGAAGCGACAAAACCTGTGGCTGGTCGATATTAAGTCAGGCGCACAATCGCCACTCTTCTCTGATGAAAACAATTACAGTCAACCTCGCTGGTCGCCAGATGGTAGCAAAATTGCCTTTGTGAGCAATGTATCTGGTAGCACACAAATTCATGTACATTATCTTGCTCAAAACCGTACGGCACTACTTACACAGTTGCGATCTGGGATCAGTGGCTTAACGTGGTCACCAGATGGCAAATGGCTGGCTTTTAGCCAAAAGGTTGCTGAAAAGCCTGCGGTCATCGCCAAAATGCCAGAAAAACCAAAAGGCGCGAAGTGGTCCGATTCTGCCATTGTTATCGACAAAGCCTACTACCAAGCAGATGGCCGAGGCCTTATCAAACCAGGCTATCGCCAGATCTTCGTATTACCGAGTGAAGGCGGCACGCCACGCCAATTAACCTCTGGTAATTATCACCATAGTGGGAAACTCGCGTGGCGAGCAGACGCTCAGGCGATTGTGTTTTCAGCAAACCGCATTGCAGACTGGGAATACAAGCGCCTAGAGGGCGACTTATTCGAAGTTGATTTTAACCGTAATATCACCCAGCTTACGTCGGCTCCTGGTCGTGAGTACGCACCTAGCTTTTCCGAAAATGGTAAACAGCTGGCTTATCTTAGTGCATCGAACGCGCTAAACCCTTACCGTAATAGCAAACTGAATATTATGGATTGGCAGGACAAAACCTCCCACATGATTGCCAAAGACTTTGATCGCTCAATCCAAGACCCAACTTGGATTGGCAGTGATAGACTGGCGATGACGTACGATGACCACGGCAAGCGAAAGCTCGCGAGCATCACCACAAAAGGTAAAATTACCGACATCACAGATACGCTCTCAGGCACAACCCTTGGTCGCCCTTATCTAAGCGGTGAATTTAGTGCTAACTTTGATGGGGAAATTGCCTTTACGCAAGGTTCGAGTGAACGCCCTGCAGACATCGCAATCACAACAAGAAAAGGTAAAGTAACGCAATTAACCCGCCTTAACGAAGACTTACTTGCACATAAAACCCTTGGTAAAGTGCATGAGATCACATATAGCTCGTCGTTCGACGGGGAGAAAATTCAGGGCTGGTATATTACCCCACCAAATTTTGACCCGAACAAACAATACCCATTACTATTAGAAATTCACGGAGGCCCCCACTTAGCCTACGGCCCCCATTTCTCAGCAGAATTACAGCGTTATGCTGCTGAAGGTTATGTGGTATTTTACGACAATCACAGAGGCAGCAGCTCTTACGGCGAGCGCTTTGCGATGTTGCTCAAGTACAAATACAGCTCAAAAGAAGACTTTGCCGATCATAACTCAGGGGTAGACGCTATGCTTGAGAAAGGCTTTATCGACAAAGATAATCTGTTTATTGCTGGCGGCTCTGCAGGTGGTATCGCAACAGCCTACGCGATTGGCTTAACTAACCGTTTCAACGCTGCAGTTGTCGTAAAGCCTGTGATCAACTGGCTGAGTAAAGTGCTTACCGCTGACAGTGGCCTTGGTCAAATTCCAACGCAATTCCCAGGTATGCCATGGGAGCATATGGAACACTATTGGCAGCGCTCACCGCTTTCGCTCGTTGGCAACGTAACCACACCAACCATGCTAATGACGGGTGAAGAAGACTTGCGCACGCCAATGGCCGAAACCGAACAGTTCTACCAAGCACTTAAGTTACGTAAAATTGACTCTGTACTGGTCAAAATTCCAGGTGCGCCACATGGAATTGCAGGTCGCCCTTCTCGGATGATCAGCAAAATCGAGCATACGCTCGCTTGGTTTGAAAAGTACAAGAAGTAAACGTAATTCACTTATTTCGATAATCTAGCTTGAGGTCTATAGGCCACATTACTCATGTATTCTGTAGACCTCACACTCTGGAAATGACACTATTTTAGAGAGACATAAAAGCACTTAGTCTCATTTTGTATGCTTGCTTCGCATAAAACTAATGTGATGAGTGTTTTTGTTATTTTTCTCTACTTATTCATAAGATTCTGCACGATTAAAATTAGCAAAAATCATTAAAGTACGTGTCTGATCTTGTTCCCAACTCTTAGTGTGAGATGCCCAACGCAGCAAGATAAAGTATCAAACCGAAATTGAGCCGAAAGTTGGACTGGGCATAAGCGCCACAACAGTATATATTTGAACTATTAGTAGCACTTTGATTGAGAAAAAGCCGCTTGGTAACTCGACATAAGCACGTTAGCAAAATTAACTACTAATAGTATTTTTAGATGAAATGTGGCCCCCAAGGAGCAACGATTTAAAGATAGTGGCTCGGTTCTAACATCAAAATATTGGAGACAGGTAATGCCTCATGTGTGCCAATATCTTACATCTAGATTTTGTTTGTGAAGCGCAATATTCAAGCGATTTAATTTATGCTTTCCAAAATTCAGAAACTAAGCATTCGACGCGGCTCTAACGAAGTGACTTTTGGACAGTGGACATGTGAGCACTGAGGCCAAACACTCACCTGACCTTAGCATATTTTGTACAAGTTATAGTAAGTTGAACAAATGAATAATAGAAAAGCACAGTACAACTTCTGCATATTATTTTCGTTGTTTTTCGGGTCAGCATTTTTTTGCAGTGCCACTCCTGTTAATGATATTCACCAAATTCAAGTGGTGACAGAGCCACTCCCCCCTTATCAGATTGTAAAAGATGGAGAGGTGAGAGGCGTGGTAGCAGAAAAGGTCAGGAAGCTTCTGCGTGAACTAGGAAGCGACTCCCAAATACGCGCAATGCCTTGGGCTAGAGCATACAAAACAGCTTTGACCGAACCAGGAACTCTTATTTTTTCTATGGTACGTACACCTGCCAGAGAGGAATTGTTTCACTGGCTCGGTGTACTCGTCAGTACTAAAACTTACCTCGTTACTCTGAAAAGAAGAGACAACATAAAGCTTGAGAAGCTTGAAGAGCTAATTAATTATAAAGCAGGTATAAAGCGCGATGATGTGGTATTTCACTATTTATCGAAGAAAAAGGCGCTAGGTAAGACTGCACTCTTACCCGATACCATCACTACAGTTAAAATGCTACTTAGAGATCGAGTTGACATCATTGCTGTCTCACCGCTTCATTTAGACTATATGTGCTCTAAAATAGGCTGCAAAAGTAGTGACTTTCAATTCTTGCTAGAATTAGATGGTCTCAGTAATGATTTCTACCTTGCAGCAAATAAGCAAATGACACCCGAGCTTGTGAATTTGATTACAGATAAACTTAAAGGATTAACTAATTAATATTCTAACCGCCTTCATAGTTGGAGCTTGCCTACTTTCGCATTAAGTTGAGAGCAAGCGGCTAGTTAGTTTATTTCAAAAAGAGAGCTTTAAAATCTAACCATGTGCTTTCTCAGTAAAGGCTAATGGCTTTGTCTATTATCCCGAGTTATTTATACACCCTGAGGGTAGATAACATTTTCTAACCTATCATCGTCATAAGCATCTGAGTGTGTGAGGTGTCCGTCAAATGGTCCAACTTTATTCACATATCTGCCTTGTTTAAACACTATTTCTAATCCATGCTCTTGTTCCCAATCACATGAACACGTTAATGAAATATAGACTAGCTCGTCTCCACCAGAACGACGCGACACCAATAGCGCATTACCAAATTGAATATGCTTCCAAACATCAGCTGCATTGGGTATTTCGACATACCAATCATCCTCTGGTACCAAATGCACAAAGATGTCTTTGTAATACTGATAGATGTAATCTTGCGAGGCTCTCAAGACGGATTCATCAATTGCCAAAAAGTTTTTGATCGCTTCATGAAACTCATCCTTTTTTTTATCTTCTTCGTACTGCTCTAATATAAATTCAACCAGCTTCCCACCGAGCCCTTTAATTTCAATTGGTTTGCTCCGCAAATCGCCGTATCTATCTTTTTCAAGAATTCCTAGTAGGGGGGCTTTAATCACTATTCCATTCCTTATACAAAAGAGGCTTTGTTTTCCATCAAAAGTGACTCAAACACGAAAGCTGAAATCTAGCCAAAATAGTTACCGGTATCCGCTTCTTCAAAACCCGCCCGATGACTTAATAAGGCACGAATTGTAATAGGTGCTTCAAAGGTGTAAGGTATTTTAAGTTCACTTATATATTCATTAATAACGGTATCTATAGATAGTTTACCCTGTTCCAGCAGCTGCATTACTGCAAGTACAGTCATTGTTTTGGTCGTAGAACCGATGCGAAATAATAGCAGATAGCGGCTGACACCCACGACAAACTTGAACCGTTTTTTCTATATCTTTGAGGCGGGTGTCTGAATCTTCTTTAGTCAACTATTGCTCTCTATTTTTTAGCGTGCTTGCACCCGATACCGAACCTTATTGCTCATTCCAACATTATTCGTTAATTGTAATATGCCTTTTGTCATACCTGTTGGTATCGTAAATGTAAGGCTTGATTGTGTATGAGTTGAAGGAACAAGTGTTTTATTTCCCATTACGATACGAGTTTTATCATCAAACCCCACTCCCTTAAGCTCGTATTGTTCACCTTCTTGAACTTTGATTGAGGCATATCCAAATATTAACGGTGAACCCGCTTTGTATGGCTTTATTCGCACTTCATTAGAACGCTTATTTCGAGTATAAATAAATGCCTTATATTTACGAAGTGGTAGATTGAGTTCAAAGATTAGCTCTGAGTTAGTGTGCGATGTTGGCGCGATATTATAAATTTCTTCACCGTTATAGATAACCACTTTTGGATTCTCCAGCCCGGCAAAGTCATCTCCAGTAAATACAACACTATCGCCGATACGATAAATTCGAGGTAATGAATAGCCATTGTAATAACCGGCTTGGGAAGATATTTGTACACTTGGTGAGTCGCTTAATCTAAAGCCTCGCACTCGCTCATACGGCTCGGCATCATAAATATCTAGAACTTTGTCACCATCATTATCTAGATCGATGAAGTCCTCAACACCGTCTTTGTCAGAGTCTTCAGGCCCCCCTTTCGCATTGAGTTTTTCGTCGGCATCGGCTACTCCGTCATTATCAGAATCAAGATCCAAAAAGTTTAATTTATCATCTTGGTCTGCATTTCCTGAGCCTTCGCGTTCATCATTAATGCCGTCGCCATCACTGTCTAAGTCCAATAGATTAATTACCCCGTTATTGTCTTCATCGAGTGTAGTACTTTGCTTTACGTAATATTCATAGAAGTCATGAATAGAGTCTCTATCGGTGTCAATACGAGTTGGTTCAATACCAATTGCATATTCTGCATGATCATCAATACCGTCGGTGTCATTATCTCTAAATACGTAAATTTCATAGGAATAGTCGGGCGCACCACCTGATAAATCATCAATGACACTCAAGTTGAATTTTCCATCATGGGGTATTTTAGTCAGTATATGCGCCATTTTTAGCGCACTATGAGTATGGATCTGCGATGAGTTGATCACAAAACCGCCTTGCTCGGAAAAGTACACTTTAGGCTTAAAATTAGCTGACTTATAGGTAATACGAGCTGAGATATAGTCGCCCTTATTTGCACTAAACTGATACAAATCACCATTATCACCCGCATTTGAAATAACCCCCTTTACTTTGAACGGAAGTTGATGCGCAACTTTTACCGCGTTACTGGGGTTATCGTTAGGTTCAACCTCGACGATTTCGGGATAACGAGCGCGCTGACTATCAAATGGAAACTCATCATGCTCATCTAATACACCATCACCATCTTCATCTTTGTTTTGCCAAGTGCCTTTAGCTGGTTCGATCAAACCATTTTGTGGAGTTGCAAATACAGTTGTACTTACCAATGCGAGTGCCAATAAAATGCATCGTGATATCATAAACAATCCTTATTAATGTTAAATTCTCTCAAGTTTTTCGTCCGGCTTCCTGCTTCACACTTTCATTGAAGGCTTTTAGTAGAATACACAGGGTACTTTCGTTACTTTCTCTTCCTATATGCCATTTCTAACGCTAACTTTTCAAGAGCATCCAACTTGTCAACTAACTGCTTTTCAGTGTTCTTGCCTTGTTGGTAATCGACTTCTAACTTCAAAAGCTTGAAAGTTTGACCTAGAACGCTGAGATATAAGGGGGGATTACTTATTCGGCTTCTCTTCAAATTAATTAGTAGTTCATTTAGATAGCTTAAGGCTGCCCCAGATAAATTCTTACTAACGATATTCTGCATCAATAAAGTATCCAAATATTCAGGGTAAGGAGGCGGTTTTTTTACATAAAACTTAACTCTTAAGCTAGCCTCATTCGGTAACGTATTAAAATATTCAATTCATATTTCACTGTACTCATAGCAAGTTTTTACCGATGAAATTGAAGACATCAGTAGCTTCACAACATCTTGTTTTTCTTTTTGTTCAGCTTCGTAATCAGTGATAGCGAGTAACACCCCCACCAAAGTAGCAATGAGCGTTAGAAGAAAATTTATACCTAGACTAAAACGCTCCGTAATAGCCCTGAATCTGGGAAAAAACAAATGTACTTAGCAAATCCAGGCTAGTTGTAACTATTATGCAAAACATTCATTTCCTTTTAAATAGAAATTTGATCTATTCATAATGATTCACGCTCATCGCTAAATTTAGCTGATAGCAGGGCATTAATTATCCGAACAGGTTGAGCTAACATTATAAAAGCCAGAAAGCGCGTTATTCTAGCAAATAACTAAGCAATAGAGATCAGCATGAGTAAACATATCATACTTTTTATTTAGCTCACTTTTAAAACGATCTATCTGTGTAGCTCATCTATATTGCCCAAAGTTTGCTTTTAACATTTGATGCGCTCTACGCTAAAACTGACCTCTGCGCCGCAATTTTTGATTATTGCCTAGTTTAATTTGTCCACAGTGGGCTTCAGTGATGATGTAAGAAATAAGTTTTGGCAAAAAACACCAAACCGACTACTAGAAGCACAGTAATAAGCATTCATGCTTATTAAGCGGTATGCGCTTTGAATTTACCCGTTTTATATCCAAATGCTGCCCCCCCGCTTTCAGGACAGGATCGAACTTTAAAGTAACGAGTAATGGGATTTTATGACTTGATTGTGCTTCGCAATTTCTAGGTCATTACAATGAACACTATCACGCATTTAGAGTGAATTGAAAATCCTAGAATCGATGTTAATATCAAACATAATCTTATAGACGTTTTGCAATGTAATGACGTTAATCTTGTATAGCACCTATAAATGCAAGTACAAAAGGCTCGACCTGAGCAGTATGCTGACGCATTATCGCTACACTATTTTTAACTTTATTTGCTATTTGCTGTTTAGTTGATGAGCATTGTTCCTGTTTACTCGCATTATCATCAGCGCAGTCGCCAAGTCCTTCGTAAAATCTCGCCAGCAAATAAATATTTTCTAAAACGCCATTCGCAACTTGACCTCTACTACTCTTAAGCTCTTGCGTATTTTCTAATATCTTTTCGGTACTTTTCTGTGCGTCTTCTAGTCCTAAAAATGGCTTATCCGTATGAGTGTCAGACTTCTCTAAATCAGCTAAAAACGCCATTTGTTTCACTAACTCATTCCTCAGCGGTAAGGTATGTTGAGACAAAAAAGATGTATACACTTTTTCACTTGTTGATTGAGTAGCAGCCTCACTCACTCCGCTTGGTACGTAAGTTGCCAGCTTAGAGATATTTGACTTTTTGATATTAAAAAGAGCAATGCTTTTTATTGAGTCAATCATTTCTTTCTTATCTTCAGAATACTGCTTGATATACCAGTTTCCTATGTCATCTTTAGCAACCACATAATTAACATCCCCGCCACCTTTAACAGCAACACGGTTTATATTGTGCCAGTTCTGGTTGTCTAACTCTTGTAAAATGGCATTACTTGATTGTACAAGACTTCTGTTTAAGAACTTCTTTCTTTGTATAAGCTCAAATTCATTCAACAAGGTCGTTGACCTCATTGTCATCCTGATCGCATCTGAAGTTGCCCGAAGAAATGAATTTTCTGAACGAAAATATCTCGCGGTTTCCAACGCTTTATTGAGCTGTTTAACTTGCTCTGTGTCTCCGCGTTTATCCGCCAACACCCGCTCCACTGCGAGATGGTACATTAAGCTATCCCATACTTGCTCAGTATTAAGCTCGCTGTTTAACTGGTCGTTTTCATCAAAACTAGGTAAGTTATGTTCTGTAGTTGCTTCTTGCAATTGAGACAGATAATTCTCCAAAACCTCCTTCATCTCACTCAGTGACTCAGGAGCTGTACCTGCTGGATCTGGGTAGTTACTTTTAATACAGTTAGTTATATTCTTGGCACGCCAATTAACCGACATCTCTGTATCGTCAGATTCTACCGTTAGACAACTTGTTCTCAATGTCGTCTTTAGACGCTCTAAAACATCGCAGCGAGATTTATTATTAGCAACACATGTTGTATAGGGCTTCAAACGCTCTTCGCTATCTAACCAAAGCGCCAAATCTTCGGTTACATTAATTATTCCAGCCTCTGACCTTATGGTGTTTGAAATTGCATTTTTCAGCAACTTCGCGTTGTCACCATTGTTCCGTGTAGTAAACTGGTTTTGTCTCTCAATGTCATTAGTGAGTACCTTGGTTGAATTTCCTATCGCCTGAAGCACGGCTATAAACTTCTTAATTCGTTGCGGGTTATTTTCACCACTGTTACTGTCATCATCAAGATTTGCATTACCATGAAGTAAAACAAGGTTATTTGCTAGAAATAATATTTTCTCTGAAAAGCTTTTTAAGTCAGATTGAAATTCACGCTTTACATCTTCGGCAGACTCACAATTAGGCTTTTTTTCTTCATAGCAGCCACGATAGTAAAATTTTTTATAATCATGTATCACAGCCTCTAAACCCCGACTAGCATCAGTTCCTAATCCTCTGATCAAAATCAACTCTTGATCAGGAAGTTGGGTCATTTTACCTTCCAGCCTGCCACCATCATCAGGCGCTTTTGCCACCCGCTGCTCCATGGCCGGCGAAGTAATATTTAACGGGGCCAATGCATTTTGTGCAGCAATCACACAATCTGCATATGCCATAAGGTCAGCGCTTGTTTCTAAATCAGAGGGGCATTTTTGAAGTCCTAATGCCTTTACCTTAACCAGATCAACCTTTTCTTTAAATATGTTAAGTAGCCAACTTTTTAACTCGGCTAGTTCTCCCGGTTTGAATGGTATATCACCGCCACTTTGTTCCATTTCATTTAGTGAAATTGCAGTTTTAGCCGCTGCGAGTACGCTTCCATTCACTGCTTGCCATGCAGCATCGAAAGATTGACCAAGATCCCGTAACTTATCTAAAATCTGTTGTGCTTTCTCTTCTTTAAACTGATTTTCGCGTAGCAAACTTTTTATTTCTTTGCGCAGGCTTTCATCTTGCTCTAAATCTGAAAGTATTTTCCGACTTGTGCAGTCACCTTTACGTTCTGACTTGCAAAACACAGTGCTGAAGTTGGTACCTCCCCCCTCTTTTGAGGGAGCAATGAAAAACCTTACCGCATTGATTTCATTGGATTTTTCAATAGACTTTTGTGCAAAAATCCTCTCAATAAACTCAGCATCCCCCGCTTCACTTGGAAGGTATTTGTCGTAAACCTCCTCCTGATATTGAAGCTTTCGAATCAGTAGCTCGTAATCGTGATAGAAAACTTGCAGCGCAGTCTGCTCATTGGTGTACATGTGTAGTATTTCGTTGGCAAGATAGTAGGTTATTTTCCTTTCATTTTCGGGATAAACTCCTGCCCCTAGATATGTACGGTAGCTATCCACTTCAATGGGATCAATCCTTCTACATAACTCTGACGATACAGGGTTTAATTCATCGTCACATTGATAGGTATCTCGTATAAAACCCAGCATAGGCCTAGCAGCGCTAACCATTGCAGCAACTTGATCTAAACGTTCAGGCGCTTGACTATTTAGTGGACCGTTATAAACATCGACTTCTATTAATAAAGTTGAGCACCCAGTTATCATCATCGCAATAGGGAGAAGCAGTGTTAATCTATTTATCTTCATCATTTCTATCCTTCTGCACATAAACTAGGTGAGTTGCGGCAAAAGCCTTCGAGTAGCTGTCTTTCTTGCGCTATAGACAAAAGTTCGTCCATCAAGCGGCGGTTGATCGGATCACTTGCTTTGGTCTGCTCAAAACTTAGTAAATCTCCCATCGCGCTATCGATAGCTGAAAAGAAATTGTGAGGTGTGGATCCCATAACGATAACGAGACGGTGGTTTTCAGGGCCCTCTCTAACCCCTTCAGGCCCCATTAATACGAACTTTCGCCTAGCACTGGTTACTTGAGTCCCACCCTTAGCATCTGCACTTAACCCTTGGTTTGTCATTTCCACTTTACTGGTTAACGTATCAATCGCTTCCGCAGGAACCCAACCCGAAGCAAATTTCATGTCACTGAGTAGATTAGACTGGCCTCTAACCGTTATTCTGTAAAATGTGGGAGAAATTTGATTTATTGGATCAAACACTCCTAAGTAATAAACTTGATAAACTTCACCTGTAACTGTATGGGTAGACAGGTAGGAACCACTCGCCCCAGCTATCGCCCCAACAACCCCAGCTTCTTGAGGTGTTAATCCGCAACCACCAAGAGCTGTACAGAAAAACAAAGCAGATAATTTTGTGTGGACATGTCTCATACTAACTTCCCTATCTATATGAATATAAAGTTGTCTACAGAATGAAGTTTAAGTAAAGGCAATAAATAGGTATTTTTCAACCAAAAATGTAACTATTTGTTAGTGTTAAGTTTCAAGTTTATCAACATGGATACTTCAGGTTTTGGGTGATATGGAAAAATAAATCTTCTGGGCACTTTATACGTGAAAAACCATCAATAGAATTTCAGTTTAAAAGTCTCTATTGATGATTCGAGATTGGAAATAGTTTGCCCATAACAGCGCTCTTGATGACCAAGTTGGTTCGGTCCCAATCATCAATTTCATTTAATTTCCTTTATATTTTTGAGCATATTGTCGTTTGCGCCTAGTACAATGCGCTAAGACTTCAAGCCTTTCATCTTCGCTGTAACTTGTCCAGCTGGTAATCTCATCCAACGTTCTAAAGCACCCCAAGCACACATCCTTATCATCCAAACAACACTTTCTGATGCAAGGGGATTGGACCGAATTACAACTTGAGTGTGACATCATAGCTCCTTCAAATAGATTTACTCAAAATAGCTTGCCGGAAAGAAATACTTTAACTGGACCAAATACACCGCCTTCGCCAATCAATATACAAACTGGGTGGAACTATCCCCACCACATCCGCACGACCTGTTGCGCATCGTTTATTTCAATATTGAGTCGCTGAGGTTGGTGGTCTTGAGTAAGCATGTCTCCAGATTGGTACACTCTAATTACTTTTCCAACAATTGTTTGTAGGGATTTTGAATAATCAATATCTTGCACCATTTTATCCTCATCTATGCTTGGAATTTAAAGCCAGCGACGCACTCGACCTCGATAGCGTAAATACGCATCTCCAAAAGTTTGTTCCATCATTTTTTCTTCAAACCGAATGTACCATCTGTCGGCGATAAGTAAAAAAGTAATCACAAACAAAAATGACACAAGTGCACCACCGGTCAATACAGCATAGCCTAGTAATGCAATGACAAAGCCCAGATACATGGGGTTGCGGGTATATTGAAATACCCCAACTTCCACCAATTTATCAGGCTTATTGAAAGTCATAATATTGGTCTCTTCCTTCGCGAATATCGTGCTGCCCGACTTGGCCAGTGCAAACCCCAAAGCAATCGGTACTAACCCTAATAGATTGAAAGGGTAATAAATAAAATGTGGCGCTGCAGCCAACCAACACCCCACAGGCATCAATATGACAAATAAAAACAGTAAAATAGGAGGCAGTAACTTTTTCATGATGTTATTCCTTATCTTTAGGACAATAATTAGAGATAAGGTAATGCGAATTTTATTGCTGTGCCTTAACCTATGTTAAGCCAAGCTCTTTTCTAATTCTCGACAGTGATACATCCGTGATCCCAAGGTACATCGCGATATGACGCAAAGCAACCGAACGGCTTAACGCTTGATTTTCTTGGGTAAAGCGTAAGTACCTTTCCTTCGCACTTAACTGAAGTAACGCCGCTTCTCGCTTCTCTTTTTTAAGTACCAACTGCTCATAAATCTTGCGCACAAACCGTCCCCAGTTGAGGTTTTGCTCAGATATTGTGACTAAGTCAGCATAGCGAATTTCGGCAATAACACAGTCTGTTAGCGCTTGCGTTGAAAATGGACTCGGCTGTGCTTCCAGGTAACAAGATAAACAAGAGAATGCCCCGCCCTTTTGTAGCAAAGATTTATTCCGTTCATTGCCCTTTTCATCTAGGTAGAAATAACGTCCATATCCATCTAATAAGAAATAAACACTCGAGATTTTCTCACCCTGTTCGAATAGTATCGTATCGGCTGTGATATGGCCGATTTTTATATACGGAGCCATAAGAAGCCAATCCTCGGGTGAGAAGTCCACTAACCGCCCATATACAGCTAACCAATTTTGATAATTTTCGTTACTTGTTTTAGACATTAGTGTAAGTGCTTTTCGAATAATAACAGGACTCTATTGTCGAAAGGCATCGTATCGAACTGCTGATATCCAAGCTTTTGGTATATATGCTGTGCTCGCGTATTATCTGCAAAAACATCCAGCCAAATACGTGTTATACGCAACTCTTCTAACACGTATTTTTCCATCTGTTTTATCGCTTCTTGCCCTATTCCCAGTCCCTTTTTGGCAACCACGATACGGCGAAACTCAACACTTTTTCGATCTGGGTCAATAGCTAAAATAATAAAGCCAACTATTTCACTACCCGAATGGATAGTTAAATAGCGTAAATCGGTATCAACGAATTGAGATTGGTGAGTCGAAAGCGAATTGCTTATTATGAATTGGCTGTTGTCTGCAGTACTTTCCATAGTAACAAACTTGCTAAGGTGTACGCTTTCACTTACCGAGAGTCTAAGCATGTAATTCCTTAATTAAACATTTGAATCTCCATATCTTAAGGTCAATTAAGTTAATTCTCAAACGACTAAACGATAACGAGGGGGTTACTGTTATCAGTGCAATAAAAACCTCAACCTACTACCATACTCACGTATTCAAATAGTTAAGTAAAGAGTAGCCTTTAGTGCGGCCTAGCGATCTCATACAGCCTGATAAAAAGTGTTAATAAATACTTTTTATACACCAAAATTAGTGCTATGAAGCTGCATCCGTTTGCAGAAAACGTTGACGACTTAACATAAATGATTTGAACAAAATATATCCATAAAATCCATAACAGTACGCTCCATCATAATTTCATTCCTAGCAAGAGTAAGTATCTACATCACTGAAAGCTATTAAAAACACAGTAAAAATTAACCTTTTAATAAAAACAACCACAAATTAAATTCTATTTTTCGTAACAAAAAGTTGAAATGACACCCAAAAAGGAACTATATTTGTTCAACTCCTGAAATAGGATGTAAATAAAACAATTAAAACCATAACAAGTCTGATGGGGAAATCCGATGTCAACTCTAAACAAGTCAGCACTCACCATCGCTGTATTGACTGCTTTATCGTCTTCTACAGTTACCGCTGCTACGTACGATCAATATAACTTTGAAAACAAACCTTCTTTACAAAGCCAACATCCCGATTTAAGAAACAAACAGACAAGGAAATCTACTCAAAACGTCGTTACATGGTTAGTAAAATTAAATACACCTTCAATTGCAGAACAAAACTTGGCTGGCGTTGCCGCTCAAAATGCGATATCAAGTATTCAGCAGTCTCAGCAAAGCGTTGAAGCTGCAATTGCTTCAGTAAGTCAATCGCTGCAGGTTGTCGCCAAAACATCCAAACTCTCAAATGCTATTGTTGTTAATGGCGAAGAATCTGAAGTTCACAAACTTCTTGCAAATCCGCAAGTCGATTCTGTATTACCAGTATATGATTACAAACTGACCGTAGCTGATAGTGCAGACTACATAAAAGCAACTCCTTTAGTAGCTTCAGGGGAAGCGACAGGCGAGGGCGTTCGTGTTGCAGTACTTGATACCGGTATTGACTACACACACAAAGCTTTTGGTGGCGCAGGTACAGCCGCTGCTTATGAGGCTGCAGCAAGTAATCCAGCCGATACACCCGCTTGGCCACAAGGCTCAGTTCTGGGTGGATATGACTTCATCAATAACGATCCCGATCCGATTGATGCTGGCACTAACCATGGTACACACGTTTCTCATTCAGTAACGGGGATCGCACCAAATGTAGAGTTATTTGTTTATTCAGTTTGTGATAATGATAGCTGCCCGGGTTTAGCGCAGCTTCTAGCATTAGAGTCTGCAATGGATCCAAATGGCGATGGCGATATTTCTGACCGCGTCGACGTCGTAAACATGTCACTAGGCGGAGACTTTGGTGATAACCGCGCAGGTGCCGTTCAAGAACTGATTGATAAAGCGGTTATGCTTGGCACTAACGTTGTTATTTCAGCGGGTAATGATGGCCCAACACCATTTATCGTTGGTGGTCCAAGTACAACTGACAATGCACTATCAGTAGGTGCAATGGAACACTCTGTCATTAAAGGTCAACAGATTTTAGCAACATTAATGGGAGAAACAATTGAAGCAGGTGCGGCAAGCTTCAACCCAGAAGGCTTTGATGAGTTTGAGTTCGACAGCACAACCACACCACTGGCGTTCGTAGAAACAGAAAAAAACGACAAAGGAGAGGCAACCTCTGTTGCTTGTGATCCTTTTGCAGACGATGTGGATTTTACAGGCAAAGCAGTCCTTGTTGACCGAGGAGCCTGTAATTTCACTCAGAAAGTGCTAAATGCCCAAGCGAAAGGCGCTAAACTAGTGATGATAATCAACAATGTCGAGGGTGGTGGCCCAACCGAGCCTGGCGGAAGTGCTCCTGGCATTGAAATACCAACAATTGGTTTAAGCTACAGTCAAGGTAAGGCACTAAAAGAACAACTATTGGCGGGAAACAATGTTGCCTATAATGTAAGCGCCACAGTCATCCTTAAAGAAGGCATGATTGCATCATTTACCTCTCGCGGACCTTCAATTAGTGGTCGCTTAAAACCAGAAATCACAGCCCCGGGCGTTAGCATTATGACTGCACACCCAGGTCTTGGTGATGGACTCACACCGGCAAGCGGCACATCATTCTCAGGCCCTATTACAGCCGGTGCCATGAGTATGCTTAAGGAGGCATTGCCTAACCGCAATGGCTTTGAGTTAAAAGCGACATTAATGAATTCCGCAAACTTAGATGTAACCGTTGAACCTCGTTCGCAAAACCCAAATGCAGCGCTTGCACCAATCAGTTATATAGGCTCTGGACTTGTAGATGTAGAAAAAGCAGCGAACCTGCCTGTTGCAGCTTGGGCTGAAGATACGATGCAAGCGGCGCTGTCATTTGGCTTGGTTTCACTATCAGAAACCTCATCTATCACCAAAAAGGTAGTCGTTAAAAACTTCTCGAATCAAGAGCAGACCTATACTCTAGCTTATGAGCAGCGTTTTGCCGATGATGCTGAGCGCGGCGCGCTTAGTATGACTTATCCTGAGTCGATAACGATTCCAGCAGGACAAACCATTTCGTTTGAAGTTACGGCAACCATAGATCCTTCTAAACTGCCTGAGTGGACATTAAACTCTGCTAACATGGCATTCTTGGATGCTACACACGACCTTACAACATTAGAGCTTGATGGCGCATTGAACTTCATGTCTGGCGACGAAAAAGCGCTGCACTTGGTTTATCATGTACTACCTAAGGCTGCCGCTAACGCACAAGTCATGCCTGTAGTTGATGATAAGGGCGCTAGACACGTATTAACCAATACTGGTGCCGCTACATTAGAGCCGTTTTTTGCTCCAACTGTTGCTAAAGATGAAGCTGGCGATAGTGAACGCTTGGATATAATTGGTGCATCAGTGGAAACGCTTTCAGTTCCTGCAAGTGTCTGTGAGAGTGGTTATATGCTGTTTACTACTATGATTACTAATCAGCCTATAATTCACACTTATCAGGGCGGCTTTATGGCCGACTTTGATTTACCAGCAAAAGGCGAAACTTCTCCAGATGGTAATTATGATGTAACAGTTCAAAACGGTAAACGAGAGTGGTTTGGCAACTTCTTGTCTGGTAGTGCTATTACATTCACTCACCCGTATGGCTCAGCAAGCGGTTCAATTACGAATATTCATTTTGCATCAGGTAATAATTTCGTCACTATGAGCAGTTGTGCCGGCGCATTTGGTCTTACGGCCGAGCAAGTCGCGACTGGAGTTGAAGCGAAAATTCGTTTCCGCACAGAAGAGGAAACCTGGACACCAATCCCTTCTAACTCATTAGATGAAGCTTTCGCAAATAGCTTTATGATAAAAGCACCAGCGATGGAAGCAGCTACAACTGAAGCGGAAGGCTTAGCGATGTTAGTTGATGATGCTGGTAATGAGGTAACAGAGCTAGCTCCTGGCGAATCAGCAAACTTAACTTTCTCCGACCATGACTTCATGATGCTATCAAGTAATGGAGCGGTGCCTGTTGTTGTCTCTCCATCAGAAGAGTCTAAGAAAGCACCAATCATTACCGCAGATCAGGCATTCTCTGTCGAGGAAAATACTGCGGTAGACACTGTTATTGGACAGCTAGAGGTTGAATACGCATCTGACTTTGCAAACCCGGTTTCCGAGTTTATTGTTATTGCTTCTTCTTCATCAGCAATCACAGTTAATTCATCGGGAGAGGTCATTGTCGCCAATAGCGAGCAACTAGACTTTGATTCAGGACTAGAAAGCGTTGAGCTTGAGGTTGTGGCGACTGATACCGGTGGTAATGTATCTGAACCTACGAAAATTATGGTCGAGGTAACAAACTTAATGGATGAAGAGTCAGAACAGCCGACTCCAGATCCAACGCCGACACCGGCACCATCAAACTCTTCAAGTGGTTCACTATTTTGGTTACTACTAGCGGCACCACTGGCGTTGCTACGTAGAAGAAAATAACCCACTACTCTTTGTAATCAAGTAATCAAATGGCGGGCATTATGCTCGCCATTTTTGTTTACTCTCACCTTATTCGTTGTTTCGGATCAAATTGTTCCTAGTTATAGCTGCTAAGCTACTATCAACTCAATCAAGGAGCAAAGAGATGAAAGCAGCGTTAGTGCACCAATTTAAACAACCGTTAGAAATTCAAGAAATTGAGAAACCGCAACTTACTCACGGGTCGGTCATCGTTGAAATAGCCGCCTGTGGTGTTTGTCACACTGACTTACACGCCTGCCATGGCGATTGGCCAGTTAAGCCTAAATTACCACTTGTGCCTGGTCACGAAGGTGTGGGTACAATTATCGAAAAAGCTGACGATGTTAAACACCTAGCCGTTGGTGATAGAGTCGGTGTACCTTGGCTACATAGCGCCTGTGGTCATTGTGAACACTGCCTCAAAGGCGACGAAAACTTATGTCCGGAGCAGTTAAATAGCGGCTATTCCGTCGATGGTGGTTACGCACAGTACTGTAAAGCCGATGCCAACTATGTGGTAAAAATCCCTGAAGGCTTATCATTTGTCGATGCAGCACCTCTGTTCTGCGCGGGCGTCACCACCTACAAAGCACTCAAAGTATCAAAAGCGAAACCTGGTGATTGGGTCGCCATTATTGGAGTCGGTGGCCTTGGCCACTTAGCAGTTCAATACGCCAAAGCGATGGGGCTGAATGTGGTTGCGGTTGACACTGGCGAATCAAAATTAGCACTGGCAAAAGATCTTGGTGCCGATTTATGTATCGACTTCAAACACAGCGATCCCGCGGAGTGGATGCAAAATAAACTAGGGGGCGTCCAAGCCGTAGTTTGTACTGCGGTCTCGAAGCCTGCATTTACCACATCATTTAACAGCGTGAAGCGAGGCGGTACATGCGTACTCGTTGGTTTACCACCAGAAGAAATGCCTATTCCCATTTTTGATACTGTGCTTAAAGGTATTAGTGTGGTTGGCAGCATCGTTGGTACCCGCCAAGATCTCGCTGAATGCTTGCAGTTTGCCGCTGAGGGCAAGGTAAAGGCCATTATTGAAACCAAACCACTTGAGCAAATAAATCATGTATTTGACGATATGCTCAATAGTGATATTAACGGCAGAGTCGTACTTACCTTCGACTAAGCCTATCAAACAGCCAAAACTTGGAATAACAACGGCTAGAGAACAAGTTGTTATTCTGAGCTCTGGTTAACTATACTTTACGTATTCGAGTCCAAAATCGTTGAATACATGGCAGCTAGTCAAAGCAACATACTCCACCCAAGTCAGTCGTTTAGCTTTAAGTACTTCTACCATATATCAGCGCTCTCCATGCTGCTGTTTTTTCTTTCTGTAGTGTTCACATTTTTGGCATTCATCAATAAAGAAGCGCAAGAGCAAGAAATAGAAAGAAATTTTAATCTTGTTCGATTATCCCAAGAGTTAAGACTCAGCTCAGATCAACTCACCATGATGGCTCGGGCTTATGCCGCCACAGGCAACTCTAAGTTTAAACAATTTTTCGATGAGATCTTAACGATCCGTAGCGGCACTTCCCCCCGCCCTAAGCATTTGCACCGCGTCTATTGGGATATGTTGCTGGTCAAAGAAGGTCAAGCACCATTTGAAAAAGAAGCACCAAAAGCGCTGCTGACATTATTATTAGAAAACGGAGTTTCTACGGATGAATTAACTATGTTGCGAAGTGCAGAGGATAAAAGTGAAGCACTCGTGTTACTTGAGCGTGAAGCCTTTGAACTCGTAGCTGCAGGGAAAAATCAGCAGGCCCTCAAGGTTTTGTACAGCGAGGCTTACCTACAAAGTAAAGTACAAATAATGACCCATATCAATGCTTTTTTAGAACGCAGAGAACAGGATTTCAGCTCACTCCTTGCAAGCAGCAATAAAAAGGTAAAGTCTTATTATGGCGCTGCGTTTGTTTGTTTTATCTTGCTATTGCTTAGTCTCATCGCGTTGTACAACTCTCGTTCGGCCATCCGTAAAAGTATTATTGATTATCTAAATACAGAGGTAAAAAGCCAAACTGAAGAGTTAATCGAAAAAAACAAAGCACTTAATAACGCGATTAGTGAACTCAGCGAGACTCAAAAACGCCTGATAAACGCTGAAAAGTCAGCAACGCTGGTGCGATTGATCCCGGGGCTTGCCCATGAGATTAACACACCGATTGGCGTCGCTATGACAGCTTCAAGTAACCAGCTCTTGCTTGTTGAAGGGGTAAGACAAAGGGTCAATAAAAATGAAATCGCCAAGTCTGCTTTATTACATTCGATAGAAAATATCGAGAGTTGTGCCAAGCTCGTCGTCAATAGTACAGAGCGAATAACTGGTATTATCGACAAGCTCAAAATAATCACCAATACTGGATTTGAAGGAGAGGTAAAGCCTGTTTACTTACAGCCACTTATCACACGATGTGTGAGTGAGCTTGCCAATCAACACCCACACATTGATATCACCCTAGACATACCTGAGGCACTTGCTATCACCGCGCCTGAAAGGTTGTTACAGCAGGTTTTCCAACCTGTGATTGAAAACGTATTTTACCACGCCTTTACTGATAACTCAGTACAAAGCCCGTGCGTGATTATATCGGCTCAGGCCTCAAAGCTTGGATATACGATTAAAGTCACCGACAACGGCGGAGGTATTCCACATGAAATCAAAGATACAATATTTGATCCCTTTGTCGTCGGTAATCGCACACAAAAAGGCTTGGGCTTAGGGCTAAGTGTTGCGCTCGCTATTGTCACTCAGTATTTTAATGGTGCAATTGAATGTGAGACAGAATCTAATTCCGGAACATGCATTATTATCAAGTTGCCGAGCTAGTCGCGCTAACGAACCCAGCCGATACTTAACAACACTCGAGTACCCGCTTCTACTTTTGAAACAGAATGCTCTGATTTATCGGGTCTAAAAAGTTTGATGCGACTGCTGCTATAAAGCGGCGCTTTACACTTAAATTCACCTCCTGACTTCGCCCGCTTTAAAACTATATTTAGCCTGAAATGTTTCCCTGAAACGACTTTATCGGTATGCAGTGGTACTTCGCATCCGGTCGGAAACTTCAGTAAATACATATCAAACTTAACTGGCCACATCGCGGTTGCTAGTAACATTTTTTGATAACCCGACTGTTGCCTGCCAAGTTGCCAGCGAAAATACTTTGGTTTACTTTCCATAAATACACACTTTAAGCTTCATTATTATTGCGGCAATGCTTTTTATATAGAATACAAAGGAACAACGCACTGCCACTCTTCCTGAGAAATAGACTACACCGCAAGGTTAAAGCACCCGCTCTTAACGTTCTCAAAACAAGCGTCGAGTCCGAAAATTCAACACGAATATCACTTATAGAGGCGTTATTTTCACCAAGTGGGACGATAATTGGCCCTTCTGAGTGACTAATGCGTGACTCAGATTGTTACACCTATTCAAGCCTAAAAGCTATGACTGTGACTCCCCATCAACCTCAAACGACAAATAAACCGTAAAGAACAAGCACCACTAAAACCAGCGCAAAACCCATTCGGATCCGCTTGAGTATGGTTTCATCATTCAGTGTTTTAAAAATCACACCTCCTAATGCCAGCCACATTGTGTCGACCACTATCGCCACCACGTAGCACACGCTAGCGGCAAGTAACGTAGCAACTAGATTTGAGCCTGCAGGCACCGAAGCAGTCGCAAAAATAGCGATGCAAGCCGCGTAGGCTTTGGGGTTAAGGAGGTTAAGAATAAACCCATCTTTAAAGCTAGGTAACTGTGCGCCAGTATTACCAAGCGCCGAGTTGTTTGCTGCAATTTTATAGGCGACATAAATTAAGTAGGCCGCTGCAAGCCACTTTAGCACAAGCGTCACCTGAGGCTGACTTACCAGCAATCCAGCCACTCCCGTAGCCGCACAGATCACTGCTACTAACAATCCCGCCAAAATACCAGCTAAGAACGGGAAACCTTTTTTCACACCTTGGCTGGCGCCAGCTGCCGCAAGAGCAAGTGGCGCGGGTCCGGGGGAGCCAAGTAACACCGCGGTTGTGATTGCCACAGAAAGTAAAGCTTCAAACATCATCTTATCCTTATGATTTTTTATATTACGAGTTCGCTTGATAGATACCACAGACGTAGCCAGGCGACTGGCACACCTTCACGACCAAGCAATAACTCGGGAGTTTTCTTATATTGAGAATAAGGCTCTTGGGAACAGAGCCTTTAATTTAGTGGGCGTTACGCCTCTGGGACGCGAACAAAGCCTTCCATTAGCACGCGAGCGCTGCGGCTCATAACGGCTTTTTTAGCTTGCCAACGGCCAGACTCTTTTAGTGCTTGCGCGCCAACCTTTAAGGTGCCTGACGGATGTCCAAAGGTTACGGAGTTAAGATCACCGCCACCAGCGGCTTCGTTAACTAGGGTGCCAGGAATTGCCGCCGCGGTTGCTATCGCCACAGCGGCTGTGCCCATCATCGCATGGTGCAGTTTACCCATAGATAAGGCACGAACGTTTAAGTCGATGGTATTGGCTTCCACCGCTTTACCGCTCGATGCTGCATAAGATTTAGCTGGTGCAACAAAAGCAATCTTTGGGGTATGTTGGCGAACTTTCGCTTCGTCAATATGACCTATTAAACCCATTTTAACTGCGCCATAAGCACGGATCTTTTCAAATCGCTCTAGTGCAGCGGAGTCTCCATTAATCGCTTCTTGTAACTCTGTACCTTCATAACCTAAATCGGAAGCACGGAAGAAAAGCGTTGGGATCCCGGCACTTATCATGGTCACTTCAAAAGTGCCTTCATCAGGCACAGTTAACGTATCGACGAGGTTGCCCGACGGAAACATATCAACGTCTGGGTCGCTTGGATCCATAAACTCAACCACCACTTCTGCTGCTGGGAAAGTTACGCCATCCAGTTCAAAGTCGCCCGTCTCTTGCACTTCTCCATTGCTGATAGGAACATGCGCCACTATGGTTTTGCTAATATTCGCCTGCCAGATTTTAACGACAGCAACACCGTTCTCTGGCACTTTATTCGCGTCGACTAAGCCGTTGCTGATTGCAAATGACCCCACCGCAGCCGTTAAATTGCCACAGTTTCCGCTCCAATCAATAAATGGTTTGTCGATAGAAACCTGACCAAAAAGATAATTCACGTCATGGTCGGCTTTGTCGCTTTTACTTAAAATCACGGTTTTGCTGGTACTGGAAGTTGCACCGCCCATGCCATCGGTATGTTTACCATAAGGATCTGGGCTGCCAATCACACGTAACAGCAAGTTATCTCGCGCTTCACCCGGTTGCTGCGCGTACTCGGGTAAATCGGTTAAATTAAAGAACACCCCTTTAGAGGTGCCGCCACGCATATAAGTGGCGGGAATTTTAATTTGTGGCTTAAATTGATTCATGGTTATACGCCTTCCGCTTCGAGGAAGTCTTGAGCAAAGCGTTGTAACACGCCACCTGCAGAGTAAATAGATACTTCTTCAAAGGTATCTAATCGACAAGTCACAGGCACCTCTACACGCTCACCACTTTGACGATTAATCACAAGAGTTAAAGTAGCACCTGGTGCTGGTTCACCCTCAACATCATAGGTTTCTGTACCATCGAGTTCAAGCGTTTTACGGGTAGTGCCCGCTTTAAACTCAAGCGGTAGTACACCCATACCGATTAAGTTAGTGCGGTGAATACGCTCAAAGCCTTCTGCTGCGATAACTTCAACTCCAGCCAAACGCACACCTTTTGCAGCCCAGTCACGAGACGAACCTTGACCGTAATCTGCGCCAGCAACGATGATCAGCGGTTGCTTACGCTCCATGTAGGTTTCGATGGCTTCCCACATTCTGGTGACTTTGCCTTCAGGCTCAACACGCGCCAGTGACCCTTGTACCACTTCACCGTTTTCCACCACCATTTCGTTTAACAGTTTAGGGTTAGCAAATGTCGCACGCTGCGCCGTTAAGTGATCACCTCGGTGTGTGGCGTATGAGTTGAAATCTTCCTCTGGTAAACCCATCTTGGCCAGATATTCACCCGCCGCACTACTTGCCAAAATCGCATTCGATGGCGATAAATGATCCGTCGTGATGTTGTCGCCTAAAATCGCTAATGGACGCATGCCTTTCATGGTACGCTCGCTCGCGAGTGCCCCTTCCCAATATGGAGGGCGACGAATATAAGTACTCGTTGGACGCCACTGATAAAGTGGGTCGTTGTCTTCACCATAGTCTACCGTGAGGTCAAACATTGGCTCATAAACGGCGCGGAACTGCTCTGGTTTTACGCTCTCTTTGATCACCGCATCGATTTCTTCATCGCTTGGCCAGATATCTTTAAGTGTGACCGGATTACCTTCTTGGTCGCGACCAAGTACACCATTTTCAATATCAAAACGCACGGTGCCTGCAATTGCATAAGCTACAACTAGTGGCGGTGACGCTAAAAAGGCTTGTTTTGCATAAGGGTGAATTCGACCGTCAAAATTACGGTTACCCGATAACACTGCCGTTGAGTATAAATCGCGGTCAATCACTTCTTGTTGAATTTTCGGATCAAGTGCGCCACTCATGCCATTACAAGTCGTACAAGCAAAAGCAACGACACCAAAACCGAGCTGCTCAAGTTCAGGTAGGAGCTTTGCCTCTTCCATATAAGAACGTACTGCTTTTGACCCCGGTGCAAAAGACGTTTTCACCCAAGGTTTGCGGGCAAGTCCTAATTTATTGGCATTACGTGCCAGTAAGCCTGCGGCAACTACATTGCGTGGATTACTGGTATTCGTACAGCTGGTGATAGCAGCGATGATCACCGCACCATCTGGCATCAAACCATCTTGTGGCGCTTCAATCTCTTTGACGATACCTTGATTGGCAAGATCGTTAGTTGCAACGCGGCGATGCGGATTTGAAGGGCCTGCAATATTACGCGTCACCGTCGACAAATCGAACTTAAGTACACGCTCGTACTGTACGTTTTGTAAAGAATCAGCCCAAAGTCCTGTCAGCTTAGCGTATTTCTCCACCAGCTTTATTTGCTCGTCATCACGGCCTGTGAGCTTCAAATAATCAATGGTTTGCTCATCGATGTAGAACATGGCCGCGGTTGCGCCATACTCTGGTGTCATGTTTGAAATTGTCGCACGGTCACCTAAATTTAGGTCTTGCGTACCTTCACCAAAGAATTCTAAGTAGCTAGAAACGACGCGCTCTTTACGTAAAAACTCAGTGATCGCCAGTACGATATCTGTTGCGGTGATCCCTGGTTGGCGTTTGCCAATGATTTCAACCCCAACAATATCCGGTAGTCGCATGTAAGACGCACGGCCAAGCATTACGCTTTCTGCTTCAAGGCCACCCACACCAACGGCAATAACGCCAAGTGCATCTACGTGTGGCGTGTGGCTGTCGGTGCCAACAAGCGTATCTGGGAAGGCAACACCGTCGCGCGCTTGAATAACTGGCGACATTTTTTCCAAATTGATTTGGTGCAAAATGCCGTTGCCTGGCGGGATCACATCAACGTTTTTAAATGCCGTTTTGGTCCAGTTGATAAAGTGAAAACGGTCGTCATTTCGACGGTCTTCAATCGCGCGGTTTTTCTCAAATGCATCTTCTTCATAACCGGCGTGCTCTACAGCCAAGCTGTGATCGACAATCAGTTGAGTCGGTACGACTGGATTGACTTTAGCCGGATCGCCACCTTTTTCAGCGATAGCATCACGTAAACCCGCAAGGTCGACTAGCGCAGTTTGACCCAAAATATCATGGCAAACCACGCGAGCAGGAAACCACGGGAAGTCCAAATCGCGACGACGCTCGATGATCTGTTCAAGGTAATCATTGAGTTTTTCAGGCTCAGCGCGGCGTACTAAGTTTTCAGCAAGGACGC